>JAOPYG010000144.1 GCA_025964685.1 Actinoallomurus sp.
CGCGCCGCGGTCCGGGCGGATGACGGCCGGGGACCCGCGACCGCGATCGGCGCCCGGCTCACCGAGCTGACCGGGGGCCGGTCGCCGGCCGAGCTCGCCCGCGAGATGGCCGCCGAGGCGTTCCCCAAGGCGGCCGTGGCCGCCCTCGCGCCGGCCGTCTGCGACGCCTGGCTGGACGGGGACGAGCCCGCGGCGGAGCTGGTGTTCGACGCGGTCGGCGAGCTGGTCCTGGGCGTGCGCGCGGCGCGCGACCGGGCCGGGCTCACCGGCGAGTGGTCCGTCGCCGCCGGCGGCGGGGTGCTGGTCGGCTGCCCACCGCTGCTGGCCGAGCTGGACCGGCGGCTGCGCGTCGAGCTGTCCGTGGCCGAGGTCGTTCCGGTGCGCGAACCGGTGACGTCCGTGCACGCCGCGCTGCGCGACTGTGTGGATCGGCCCACCATCGGCGCCGTGCGTACGCTCGACCTGGATCCCCCGCCGCTTCCCTCACGGCCGCCGGTGCGCCGGCGCACCGGCGACCGGCAGATCGCCGTCGGGCTGTGCCTGGCCGCCTGGGGCGGCTCCGGACTGCGCGCCGCGCTGGAGCACGCCACGCTGGTCGGGGCGGACGCGGTCGACCTGCCCACCGACAGCACCTCGGGCCTGCTCGACCTGACGCGCTGGGCCCGTGAGGAGGACTACCGCGCGGAGCTGCGCGCGGCGGTCGGCGACGCCGCGGTGGAATGCGTGAGCAACAGCCGGGACGCCCAGCTGCTGCTCGGCCCGCACGGCCCGCACACCGATCCGGTCCTCGGCGGCTCGGCATCGGCGAAGCGGGAGCACGCGCTGCGGCACGCCATGGACACCGTACGGCTGGCCGCCGACCTGGGCGCGCCGCAGGTCCGCCTGATGTACGGCGTGCCGGACGTCGCGCGCTGGCTTCCGTGGTGGCACAGCTCGGTGAGCTGGGCCGACAACATCGCCGCGTGGTGCGAGCAGGCACGTCCGGTGCTACGGCTGGCCGCCGAGCACGGTGTGACGCTACTCGTCGAGCCGCACCCCAAACAGGTGGTCTATGACCGGGCCAGCGCCCGGCAGCTCCTCGACGCGGCGGCGGAGACCGAGCCGTCCGCCTCGGTACGGCTGTGCGTGGACGCCGCCAACCTCGCCGCCACCGGCCACGACGCGGTCGACGCGGTACGCGGCTGGGGCGCCGAGCTGGGCGCGGCGCACGCGAAGGACCTGCAGCGCTGGACCGGCGCGCACGCGCCGCCCGGCGCGGGCTGGTCGCGGTACGGTCCTGGGCCGCCGATCCGGTTCCGCGCTCTGGGCGCGGGCGAGCTGCCGTGGCCCGCCATCGTCTCGGCGCTGCTCGACGAGGACTTCCACGGCGTGCTCTACGTCGAACACGAGGACACACTGCTGCCGCGCGAGCAGAGCGTGGCGAACTCCGTACGGCTCCTGCGGGACCTGCTGCCGCAGGGCGGCCCGCAGGGGCGGACGTGGTGAGAGTGGGACGGTTTGGGGAGGGATCGAATGACATTGCATGACGTGCGGGCGGCGCTGCTCGCCGGCGGCCTCGGCGAACGCATGGGCCGGCTGACCGATGAGATGTGCAAGCCGCTCGTGCCCTACGCGGGGTCCTGCCGCCTGGTCGACTTCAGCATGGCGAACGCGGTCCGGTCCGGGGTCCCCGAGGTGGTGCTGCTGTCGATGCATCGCGAACGGGACCTGGTCGACCACCTGCTCGCGCACTGGGACGGTGCGGGCGTCCGGGTGAACTTCGGCCCGCACGACACGCTGGTGCGTTCGGGCGATGCGCCGCCGGGGGTGCCTCTTCCGGCCCGGCCCCCCGAGGCGGGCACCGCCGACGCGCTGCTCACCAACGCCGACCATGTGTTCGCGCCCGGCGCCCGCGACATCCTGGTGCAGCACGCCGACCACGTCTACACCTTCGACTACGGCCCCATGGTGGCGGCGCACCGCGCCGCCGGCGCGGACGTGACGATCGGGGTGCAGCGCATCGAGCGACGGTTCGTCCGCCTGTTCGGCATGGTGGAGGTGGAGCCGGACCTGACCGTGCGCCGGCTGGTGGAAAAGCCCGCCGACCCCACGTCGGACCTGGTCTTCACCGCGTTCTGCCTGTTCCGCGCCGAGGTGCTGGAAGAGGTCCTGACCTCGCTCGCCTCGCGCGGGCCGGACGGCTGGCAGCACGACATCAGCCGGGACGTGCTGCCGCACATGATCGCGGAAGGCCGGCACGTGCTGGCGTACCCGATCTCCGGCTACTGGGCCGACATCGGCACGGTGGAGCGCTACCACCTCGAGCAACTGAGGTTGCTGGACCGGCCGGGCCCGCTGCCGCCGGAGGACCTGCCCCGTACGCTGGCCGGCGCTCCCCCGCGGTACGTCCCCGGCCTGGACAGCCTGCTCGGCGACGGCGCCGACGTGGCGACCGGCGCGGACGTGCGATCCAGCGTGCTGTTCCCCGGCTGCGTGGTCGAACCCGGCGCGACGGTCGAGCGGTCGGTGGTGCTGCCGGGTGCCCGGGTACGGGCCGGGGTGCGCCTCAGCGGCGCGGTGACGGCGACCGGCGAAGACGTGGACACTCCGCGCACCGGCCTGGCCGACCTCGAACCCGCCTGACCCCGCGCGACGCCTGGGGAGGGAGGGCACCCTCGGTGGGGCTTCCATAGACCGAGGTCACCCCCTCGCCGGCCAGGGCCACTGCCGCCCGCTCTGGCTGCCTGCATCCGGCCAACAGCAGTCAGGTCGGAGCCGGAACCGAGGTTGCGGATCACTCCTACGGTGTTGTCGGCAGACTCCCCATGCCGCAGCCACCACGGACGGGCTTCGTCCACCTTCGTGGTCAACCCCCTGACCGTAAGCTGCGGCCGTGTCAGGATGTCAGTAAGTACCGATGGAGGGGTATGGCCGTGGCTGTTGTGTCCGGATCGCGGGAAGATGAGCGGATCGACTTGACTGGATCGTTCGGCCGTTGGAGCCTGGAACCAACGCCGCCGGCCTACCGGGCCAGCGGACGGGTCCAATAGCGCGGCCCCTCACACCGAACACCGAGGCGGCACGTCATGACCTCCACCACTCGATCTCCACTCACGGTCACCGAGGTCTCCGGGCTGACCGTCGGCGTCTTCCCGCCCGAGGTCGACGTGTCCAACGCGCACGTCATCCGCGACGAGGCGCTGCGCCTGCTCGACGACGGCGCGGCCGCGCTGATCCTGGACCTGACGACGACACGCTTCTGCGACTGCGCCGGCGTGACCGCCATCCTGCGCGTCGGGCGGCGGGCCGCCTCGCTGCACACTCCGGTCTGTCTCGTGCTGCCGGCCACCGGCCCGGTGCACCGGATCGCCGCGATGACCGGCCTGACCGAGCGGTTCCCGGTCAGCAGCAGTGTCGCCGCGGCGCGAGACGTCCTCACCAGGCCGGTGTGAACCCCGGCGGCGCCGGCGGACGTGTTGAAGAAAGGACGCGGACGAGACGGCGCGGAGGTCGATGTGGAGGATTCGGGCTTCGACGGGTGGACGGACCTCGGCGCCCAGCGGCAGGCCGAGGACGAGGCCCTGGTCCAGCCACCAGATCTGCGTGTGGTTCTCCTTCCCGGAGGACGGCCAGAACGCGGCCGCCCCGCAGACGGCCACCGCCACCGACGTACGGCCCCTGAGCGCCGACGCGCCGGCGGCGGCCTCGTCGACATGACCGCCCCCGGAGACCGGCCCCACAGGTCAGTGGACGGTGGGCCGCAGGATGTCGACGCCCCGGTTGTCGTCCGCGACGAAGACGTAACCGCCGTGCCAGTACGGCGCCCAGGACATGGCGTCGTCCGGACGGAAGTAGGCGATCTGCGCCGGATGGGCGGGGTCGCTCACGTCCAGGAGGCGGGTGCCCTGGGAGTAGAAGGACTGCGCCAGGATGCCGTCGTGCACGGAGAAGTAGTGGGCCGAGCAGTCCTCGGTGTCCGACCGGCTGCCCTCCTGGCCGTCGACTCCCCACGTGCCGACCGTCCGCAGCCGGAACGGCGCGGCGGGCGTGGAGCGCCAGCCCTCACCCTGGTAAGACCCGGCCAGCGACGCGATCACCAGCTTGCCGTCACCGGCGCAGTCCGGACCGAAGTTCTCCTCCGTGATGTACACCAGGTCGCCCTTGCCGGGCGCCTCGCGTGAGGTGGAGCCCACCGGCCGGAAACTGTTGTGCATGAACGTCGACGGCGCGGCGCTCTCGCTGATGCCGCCCCCGGCGTATGGCACCGGGTCCGCGGCGCTCGCCCGGCGGACGCGGTGGCGGACCGGGTCGCGGTGTACGCCGCTCGTCCAGTAACCGCGGACGCCGCCGCGCCCGGAGGCCCAGGCCACACCCTTCGCGTCGACCTGGATGTCGTGCACGTAGTCGGTCTTGCCGTCATTGCGCGCCAGCTCGATCGGCTGCGGGAACGTACGCGGATGCCGGGGGTCGCCTACGTCGGTCACCCAGACGGGCCGGCCACCCCAGTCGGCCGGCATCGAGTCGGCCTTGGCGGGGCCTCCGGTCCACAGATAGCGGCAGCCGTCCACGCAGCTCGTCGTGTGCCCGGCGGGTACCTTCTCGTACGCGAGCTGCACGGGCTTGGCGGGATCGGCGACGCTGACCACGAAGACGCCGGACTCGCCGGTGTGCGTGTTGCCGCCGAAGGCCCGTGGGTCGCGCGCCATGAAGATGAGCTTGCGCTGGGGATCGGCCTCGGTGTCCTCTGTCTCCCACATGCCGGGCATGCTGAGCGTGCCCAGCGCCCGGGGAGCGGCGGGGTCGGTGACGTCGTAGGTCTTCAGGCCGAACTCGCCGGAGGCGTACATGACCTGACGGTGCCCGTACGCGAGGAAGCCGAGGGAGATGGCGCCCTTCAACTCCGGGATCGTGGCGGCCAGGCGCACGCCCTTGACGGCGGCCGGTTCCCGGTAGCCGGCGGGGCGCAGTTCGCGGGCCTTCAGATGCTGCTCGCCGATGGAGCTGATCGCCGGCGTCTGGATCGTGTCGTCGTCGCCGGGCGGGCAGGCCAAGGCCGGTCCGGCGGTGGTGAGGACGGCCGTGGCGGCCGCGAGAACGGACAGGCAGAGGGTACGGCGGGACGCCATGTCTTTCCTCGGGTCCGGGAATGGAGGGGCATGACCAATAAAGAACGCTATAAAGCGAAAGGTCCCCCATCAACCCCAAGTCCGCGCTTTTCAACAGAAAAATTGACAAGTGGTTAGAACTTCGCGCCCCCTTACTCTGGGGTGGCGCGCGCGTCGTTCGGTGCGGCACGGCCCGTGGCCTGCCCGGCCGGTCGCAGGTCCGGGGTCCGGCCGGCTCCCTCCGTCACCGGAGCAGCCGCGCGCCGCAGGCCGGTACGCGCCACACGGGCGACGATCGAGGGCCGGACCAGCCGGGACGGCGGATCGAGCAGTCCGACGACCCGCAGGAACTGCTCCGAGACGGCGGTGTCGCGCTCGGCGGTCTCCTGTAGCCGGTCCACGTAGGCGTTGAACAGCCGTGTCGTCCGGGGGCCCTTCGTCTCGGACAGGGCGAGGTCCGCGCTGACGGCCAGGCGCCACGGAGGGTTCAGCGTCTTCGCCGCCGCACGGAAGAAACGCCGGGGCAGATCGTCCGCTCCCGCGGCGAGGCAGCCGGAGAGGATGACCGCTTCCAGGGCGGCCACGGTCATGCCCTGGGCGTAGATCGGATCGAAGCTGCACAGCGCGTCACCCATGACGAGCAGACCCGCCGGGAAGTGCCGCAGTCGCTCGTAGCGGCGCCGCAGGTCGGAGGGGTACCGGTGAGCGACGATCTCCCCCAGCGGTTCAGCCGCCTGGATCGCCGCGAAGACGTCTGGCGGGGCGGTGGCTGCGGCATAGGCGAGGAAGCCCTCGGGGCTGGTCGGCGGACGGTTGCGGTGGCGAACGCCGGCGAGGGTGAGCAGGTGGCGGTCGCCTTCGACGGCGAGGATCGCCATGCCCCGCGGCCAGTCCGGCCGCGGGCCCACCGCCACGACCTTGTCGCTGAGGGCGTCCGGAGGTAGGCGCAGGTACCGGCTGGAGTACGCCATGCCGATCTGGACCTCATCGGCCGCGGCTCGTTCGACGCCGAGCGCCTCCAGCCAGACCGACGTGCGGCCGCCGCGTCCCATCGCGTCCACGACGAGATCGGCGGGCAGCTCCTCCTCCACGCCGCCCTTGACCCGACCTATGATCCTGGCTCCGGTGACCCGCTCCGAGCCGATCGCCATCAGCCCGACGACGTCGCAGCCCTCGACGAATCTGACACCGGGCCGGGACCTCAGCCGCTCTCGCACGTAGCCCTCGAGGAACGGTCTGCTCGCCTGGATCGCGCGGCCACCGATCGGCGCCTTGCGGAGTGGGTGACCTCCCACGACGAATCGGTGCTCCAGGCCGGGCTCTGCCACCACCGCGCCGCCGGCGATCAGCTCGTCGCCCAGCCCCGGAAACAGCTCCTCGAGAACACGCTGCCCCCGGGGCAACAGCAGGTGCAGGTGCCGGCCTTGGGGCACGCCCTTACGAGCCTGCCCGGCGGGAGGCGACCCGTCTCGCTCGACGACCGTCACCCGCTCGTAGGCGTCGGCCAGTGCTCGCGCGGCCAGCAGGCCGGCCATGCCGCCGCCGAGGACCACAGCATGCTCGCCGATTCGTCGCATCGGCTATTGCTCGTAGACCGGGGCAAGGTCGACGAAGACGCGGTAGTCGTCGATCAGGCCGTCGTCGCGTACGTGCCAGATCGACACCGCCGGAACGGAGACGCACGTCCCGTCGAGACGGTCATAGGTCACCTCGGTCTCCGCGATGGTGTCGGCTCCGGCGTACCAGTCGTTGAGGAGCCGATGCCGCAGGCCGCGGATGGTGGAGAAGAACCCCTCGATCCCGCCGGTGATCGCCTCGCGGCCCACGAGCGGCTTGGCGTTCCCTAACACGAACCGGGCGTCCTCAGCGAGCAGCTCGGCGAGAGCGCCGGGGTCGAACGAGTCGACCGCCTTGAACACCCGCTGCGTCAGTTCCTCGGGCATGTCGTTCTCCTTCACAACGTTTCGGCGGCCGCCGGCTCAGCGTGGCCGGGGAGCTGGATGCTCGCTCCGTAGTGCGGCGCGACCTCGAGAATCCGGTGGAGTTCGGTGGTGCTGACGGGCGGCGCCTGTTCGCCCGGACGGGCCGGTGCTCCGACTTCGTCGAAGAAGCGCTCGAACCCCGCGGGCGCGAACAGGATCAGGGCCCGCGCGGCGCCCACACCGGGATTGGTGAAGCAGTGCGGCGTGCCTCGCGGGAGGTAGACGAAGTCGCCCGCCTGGGCGACGAAGGTGTCCTGACCTGCGGAGATCTGGAGCGCCCCGGCGAGCAGGTAGAACGCCTCGTCCTCGTCGCCGTGCACGTGCGGCGGAGGCCCGGATCCCGGAGGTATCGACGCCTCGAGCAGCGCGAACGCTCCACCGGTCGACTCCGCGGTCGCCTTGAAGGTGTAGGTGTCACCGACCACCCAACGGGAAGGCCCGCTTCCCGCCGGGACGTGACCGGCGCGTTCCGTCGTACGGTGATCGTCGGTCACGAGGGCCTCCTGGTCAGCCGATCCGGGCCATGTCCAGGACGCTACGGAAGACGCGGCGTAAAGCGAATACCAGAAAGGTGGGGTCCACGTATGCGGCGGTCAGATGACGCGGTCCTCGATCGGCCGGATGCGGGGCTGGTAATGACGCAGGAACACCTTTCCCACGAGATCGCGCCGGCTGCGGACGCCGGCCTTGGTGAAAATGGACTTGAGGTGTTCCTGAACGGTGTGGGGAGAGATGAAGAGCCGCGAGGCGATGTCGCCGGTCGCGAGGCCCTGGAGGACGAGTTCGGTCAGCTCGCGTTCCCGCTTGGTGAATTCGTAGGCCGCCGCGATCAGCGGCGCGATGGACGAGGGTGTCGCGCTCTGCAGGATGATCGCTGTCCGGCCCGGATCGGGACCCGACGCGGCCGAGGCCTGCAGCACCATCCATCGGCCCGACGTCGTACGCACGCGTGAGATGGCATCTCCGTCCGTACCGTGGACGCGTGCGGCGACCGCGTGTAACGCGTGCGGGAGTGGGTCGCGGGCGGGCTCGCCGGTGAAACCGAGCTCGGCGAGCCACCGGCGTGCCGCGACCGTGAAGGACTCGACCCGTTGCTCCGCGTCGAGCAGGATCAAGCCCGGCTCCAACAGGGCGGCGATGCTGGGAGGTCCGTTGCACACCAGGGCGGCGCGGATGCCGCTCGCCAGTGCGGGCGCGAGATCGTGGGCGAAGTCCCGCTCCTGGGCGCTGAAGTCGCCGGGAGCCTGCCGGAAGATGACGAAGCAGCCCCAGCAGGCGCCGTTGATAACGAACGACGCGCGCAGCTCACCGCGGACGCCCGCGGAGCGCAGGACCTCGCGGTAGCGCGTACTGCGGTCCAGGTCGCCTGCCGTCGCCTCGGTGAGCACACCGCTGTGCCTGCGAGCACGGGCCAGTGTGTTGAACTTGTTGTAGTCGTCGCGGAGATACTCCAGCTCGGCCATGCGCCTGTGCAGGGGGGGCAGATCGAACGCGCGAAAGCTCGTCTCGATGAGCGTCGCGGGATCCATCGTGTGCCAGCACGCACCGTCATGGGCGACCGCACGCGCGAGGAACCGCTCCGCCTCGTCGATGAAGGGCGCGAGCTCCAGGCGCGCCCCGCTGAGGCGCGCCACATCCTCGAGCACGCGCTCACGCGTGCTGTGCTTCACGAGCCCATGCTGGCACGAAACCGGCCGAGGCAGAACCTGCGGGCTCGAGAACTTCGGGGCGAGGGCGACCCCACTACTGCGAACGCAGTAGCCGCACTCTCCTCCCACAGGTCAACGGCCCATCGACCTCCGGCGACTACGGTGGAGGGGTGAGCCGCCTGACCGAGGTGAGACAGGTCGTCCGGCGCCATCCGCTCATTTCGGACGGAGTCCTCGCCGTCACCGTCTACGGCCTGGCGCTCGTGGCGTCGCGGATGTCGCACGGGTATGACGCCGGGACACTGAACCCGCAGACGGCGGTGGTCGGCGCGCTGATGTCCGCGGCGCTCGTCTTCCGGCGACGGTGGCCGCGCGGGGTACTCGCGTTCATCATGGGCGGCACGGCTCTGTACCTGGCGCTCGGCGGGGTCCGGGGGCCGCTGATGCTGGCGACCATGGTCGCCGTGTACACGGTCGCGCTGAGCAGCTCCCGGCGCGGCACGATGGCGGTCGCGGCGTGCACGGCGACGATCCTGGCCACGGCCGGGGTGGTGCTGGGCGACCACTGGTCGCTCGACCCGGTGATCGTGAGCGTCGTGGCGCAGACGGGACTGGCGGCCGCCGTGGGCGACGCCGTACGGAGCCGGCGCGCGTACATCGCGGCGATCGAGGAGCGTGCGCACCGCGCCGAGCGCACCCGCGAGGAAGAGGCCGCGCGGCGCGTGATGGAAGAACGCCTGCGCATCGCACGTGAGCTCCACGACGTGCTCGCCCACCATGTCGCGCTGATCAACGTACAGGCGGGAGTCGCGGCACACGTACTGGAGACCGAGCCGGCCCAGGCGCGGGAGGCCCTGTCCCACATCCGGCAGGCGGGCCGGTCGGCGTTGGAGGAGCTCCGGACCACTGTGGGCCTGCTCCGCCAGCCGAACACCGGGCCGGACGAGGCGACAGCCGAAAGGGCTCCTGAGCCCGTGCCCGGGCTGGACCGGCTCCCCAAGCTGATCGCGTCCTTCGCCGCCACCGGCCTCCAGATCGAAGAACACGTCGAGGGCGATCCGCGTGAACTCCCCGCCACCGTCGACCTGGCCGGGTACCGCATCGTCCAGGAGGCGCTGACGAACGTCCGCAAACACGCGCCCGAGGCCACCGCGGTCCTGCGCCTCACCTACCTGCCCGGTCAGTTCCGCCTCGAGGTCATCGACAGCGGGACGAGCGCACCGCAGCACGCGGCGGGCACCGGCCATGGCCTGCTCGGCATGCGTGAACGCGCGCTGTCGGTCGGCGGGACCTTCACCGCGGGCCGCCGGCCGGCCGGCGGGTTCGGGGTCACGGCGGTGCTTCCCGCGCTCCCCTCCCCCGCGCTCGCGCGGTCGCCGCTCATGACGGGTCCCGCGTGACGATCCGTGTGGCGCTGGCCGACGACCAGTCCCTCGTACGCGCCGGTTTTCGGGTGCTCGTGAACTCCGCCCCCGATCTCGAGGTCGTCGGGGAGGCCGCGAACGGCCAGGAGGTGGTGGCGCTGGTCCGCGACACGAAACCGGACGTCGTACTGATGGACGTGCGCATGCCCGACATGGACGGGCTGGCCGCCACCCGCGAGATCACCGCCGACGAGACCCTGGCGGCCGTACGCGTGCTGGTGCTCACGACGTTCGAGATCGACGAGTACGTCTTCGCGGCGCTACGGGCCGGCGCCAGCGGATTCCTCGGCAAGGGGGTCGAGGCCGAGGACCTCCAGGAGGCCATTCGTGTGGTGGCCCGCGGCGACGCTCTGCTGTCACCGGCGGCGACGCGCGGGCTCATCACCCGTTTCCTCAGTGGCACCACCGAGATCGCCGACCAGGCGAAGGAGCGGCTGAGCGAGCTGACCGACCGGGAGCGCGACGTAATGATCATGGTGGCGGCGGGACACAGCAACGACGAGATCGCCGAACAGCTGCGAATCAGCCCCTTCACCGCCAAGACCCACGTGAACCGCGCCATGGCCAAGCTGGGCGCCCATGACCGGGCCCAGCTCGTGATCATGGCCTACGAGACCGGGCTTGTGCGCCCCGCGAGTCGATCTCCGCAGTAGGCATCGCCGTGGGAGTACTGCGGACGCTGTAGCCGGAAGACCCTCCGTCAGGCGGACGGTCGCGCCCGCGGAGACCACCATCCTGGTCATAACCGACATCTGAGGGGTCTGAACTTGTCCGTACTCGCGCGCTGGTGCTACCGGCACCGGCTCATCGTGGTCCTGCTCTGGGTGGTCGCCGTCGCCGGACTGGGCGTCGCGTCCAAGGCCGTCGGCTCGGCCTACAGCGACAACTTCTCCCTGCCCGGCACCGAGTCCACCAGGGCCCTGCAACTGCTGCAGAAGTCCCTGCCGGCCCAGTCCGGCGACAGCGCCACGGTGGTCTGGCAGACGAGCCAGGGAACCGTACGGGACGCCGCCGTACGGCAGCGTATGACCCCCGTCCTGGACAAGATCGCCAAGTCGCCGTCGGTGACCTCGGTGACCAGCCCGTACGATCCGCGCGGCACCCGGCAGATCAGCAAGGACGGCCGCACCGCGTACGCACAGATCTCGTTCGGCCAGCTGGCGAACAAACTGCCGAAGGCCGACGTGCAGCGGGTGGCCGACACCGCCGAACAGGGGCGTACCGCGGGGCTGCGGGTCGAGCTCGGCGGTAACCCGATCAGCCAGATCGAGCGCACTCCGCCGTCCAGCAGTGAGGCGGTCGGCGTGCTCGCGGCCGCGGTCGTGCTGTTCATCGCCTTCGGCTCGCTGTTCGCCATGCTGCTGCCGATCCTGACGGCGATCGCGGGTGTCGGCACCGGACTCCTGACGGTCGGCCTGCTCACGCATGTCCTGGACGTCGGCCAGATCGGCCCGATCCTGGGTGCCCTCATCGGGCTGGGCGTCGGCATCGACTACGCGCTGTTCATCGTCACACGGCACCGCAGTGGTCTGAAGTCGGGCATGACCGTCGAGGATTCGGTGGTCAAGGCGATCGACACCTCCGGGCGGGCGGTGCTGTTCGCCGGCGCGACCGTCGTGATCGCCCTGCTCGGCATGTTCGTGCTCGGCATGAGCTTCCTGAACGGCATGGCCATCGCGTCGGCCACCACGGTCGTGGCCACGGTCATCGCCGCGGTCACCCTGCTGCCGGCCATGCTCGGCTTCTTCGGGATGCGCACGCTGAGCCGCCGCGAACGGCGGCTGACGGCGGCGGGTACGCCGACCACCGGCGGTGTGTGGCAGCGCTGGGCGAGTGTGGTCCAGCGCCGCCCCGGCATCCTGTCCGCCGTCGCGATCGTGCTCATCGGCGTGCTGAGCCTGCCGGTGCTCTCCCTCCGCCTCGGCTCGTCCGACGCGGGCAACAACCCGTCCTCGACCACCACCCGGCAGGCGTACGACCTGCTCGCCACCGGATTCGGCCCCGGCTTCAACGGCCCGCTCCAGCTCGTCGCCCAGACGCCGACCCCGGCGGACCAGCAGGCGTTCGGCCGGCTGGCCGGCGAGGTCGGCCACCTCAAGGGCGTGGCGGGGGCCGCGGCGCTGCCGATGCCGCCCGGCTCCAAGATCGGCAT
>JAOPYG010000104.1 GCA_025964685.1 Actinoallomurus sp.
ACGTCAGCGGCCGCGATGGTCAGGAACACCGCCGAGTCGCGCTTGATTCGCACCGACGAGTGCGACCGCACCCGCAGCTCCTTGCCTTCGACCGACACCACGTGGTCGACCCGGTCACCGAGGAAGGCGGTGGCGAGCAGCTTACCCGCGAGGAGGTTGTCGACCGGGCCGGCCGGCCGCTCCATCGACACCGTCAGCTCCTCCGGTCGCAGGCAGGTCACCACGGACTCCCCCGCCGTGCGCGTCGCGTCGCCCGGCCCGTGGATCACGCCGATCTCGCTCTGGATCTCGGTCCCGTCGGCGCCGACGCGCAGCACCGTCCCGTCCACGAAGTTCGACACGCCGAGGAAGTCGGCGACGAAATGCGACTCGGGAGCGCCGTAAATCTCGCGCGGGCGGCCCACCTGCACGATCCGCCCCTTGTCCATGATCGCCACCCGGCTCGACATGCTCAGCGCCTCGGACTGGTCGTGGGTGACGTAGATGGCGGTGAGCCCCATGTCGCGCTGCAGCCGCTTGAGCTCGATGCGCATGTTATCGCGCAGCTTGGCGTCGAGGTTCGACAGCGGCTCGTCGAGCAGGAGCACCGGCGGCTCGACGACCAGCGCCCGGGCTAGGGCGAGGCGCTGCTGCTGGCCGCCCGAGAGGCGGGTGGCCGACTGCTGGGCGAACCGGTCCAGGCCCACCGTCTGAAGGGCGCGGTCGACCCGCTCGGTGATCTGCCGGTTCGACGGGCGCCCGCGTCGCGGCGTCACCCGCAGCGGGAAGGCCGCGTTCTCGAAGACGGTCATGTGCGGCCAGATCGCGTAGGACTGGAACACCATTGCCAGTCCCCGCCGGTGCACCCGGCGGTTGACGTTGGTGCCGGAGTCGAAGAGCACGGTGTCGCGCAGGGTGATCCGGCCCGAGTCGGGGCTCTCCAGCCCGGCGATCGAGCGCAGGGTCGTCGTCTTGCCGCAGCCCGAGGGCCCCAACAGAGTGAACAGCTCGCCGGCCGTCACCTCGAACGTGACACCGTCGATGCCGTTGCGCCGAGACGGCTCGTCGTCCTCGCCCTTCTTGCGGGTCGGGACGGCGAACTGCTTGACCAGGTCAGTGACGTAGAGCATGGCGAGTCCGCCTTCCCGCGCGGGAGGGACGGGCCGGAGGTCCGGCCGTCCCGGGCTGGTCACACATCGAGTAGTTCCTTGACCGAGGCCACGGTGATCGAGTCCATCAGCTCGCGCGACAGCGCGGCCACCGGCAGGGTCTGGCCGACCCCGGCCGCGAGCTCGTGCGCGATCTCGATGTCCTTGACGTACCAGGTGAAACGCATGAACTCGATCTCGCGCAGCGTGCGGCTGTCGGTCGGCCCCTCCTGCAGCGCCCGGCGCAGTGTGGCCGGCTCGACGCCGAGCGACTGCGCCATGCGCAGCGCCTCGTCGATGGCCACGATCTGCGCCCAGTGGATGAGGTTGTTAGCCGACTTGGCGACCTGACCCGAACCGACCGAACCGAGCACGTGGTAGTTCGTCGCGAACGACCGGAACACCGGGCCGGCACGGTCGGCGACCTCCTGGTCACCGCCGACGAGCAGGTTGATCTCGCCGTTCTCGGCCCCGCGGACCCCGCCGGTGAGAGCGGCGTCGATGACGTGCACGCCCTTGGCCGCGCCTGCCTCCGCCAGGTCCCGGCAGGTCTCGGGACGGACCGACGCGCTGATCACGACGATCAGGCCCTCGTGCCCGTGGGCGATCAGCCCGTCCGGCCCGGCCACCACCTCAGTCACGTCGTCGTCGGTCGGGACGATCACGACGACGACGTCGGACTCGGCCACCTCCGCGAGCGTCCGCACGATCCGCACCCCTTCGGCCTCGGCGTCGGGCGAGAGGTCGTAGGCCACCGTGTCGAAGCCGCCCTTCGCGATGAACTGGGCGATGGGCCGGCCCATCGCGCCCAGGCCGACCATCCCGACCCGTGACACCGTCGACGTTTCGCTCATCGTGTTCCTCATTTCGTTTCGGCGGACATCGTCCGCAGGATCGCCGCGTCGACGGCCCGGACTCCCGACCCCTGCTGGGCCACCAGCACCGGATTCAGGTCGACGGCGGCCAGGGACCCCCTGTCGTCGGCCACTGCCGCGCTGAACGACGCCACCAGCTCGGCCAGCGCACCGACGTCGGCTTCGGCCTGGTTGCGCGCGCCGGTGAGGACCGGCCAGATGCGCAGCCGGCGCAGCAGGCCTGTCGCCCGCTCGGCGCTGACCGGCGGCAGGTCCCAGACGACGTCGCCCATGGTCTCGGCGTGGATGCCGCCGGCGCCGATCATGATCACCGGACCCCACGTGGGGTCGGGCACACTCCCGACGATCATCTCGTGCCCGTCGCTCACCATCTGCTGCAGCTCGAAGCGCACCGCCTCGGGCGCGACGCCGATGGCCTCGGAGACGCTCACGCGCATCGCCTTGGCCGCCGCCTCGAGTTCGGCGGCGTCGGTCAGACCGAGCGCCACACCACCGACCTCCGACTTGTGCACCAACCCGGGGGCGACCGCCTTGAGGACGACCGGCCAGCCGAGCTCCTCCGCTGCCCGCACGGCGGCTGCGCCGTCGTCGACGGTGGCGCTGCGGACGAAGGGCACGCCGGCCGCGTCGAGCCAGTCGCGCATCTCCTCCGGTCCCAGCTCGACCGATGCGCCCGACTCCTGACCGGCCAGGACCGGCACGGCGCCCGGACGCTCGACCGTCTCGCCCCGTGCGGCCAGCCACGACGACAGCGCCGCGAACCCGCGCAGCGCGTTGCGGTAGCTCAGCACGAACGGGACGTCGATGTCGGCGAAGAGCCGCCACCATGCGAGGTCGAGGTGCTCGTAGGCGCGCGTGAGCACGACCGGCACCGTCCCGGCCTCACGGGCGATCTGCACGACCTCGCGGTACAGGCTCTCGAGCGCCGGAGTCGGCTTCTCGCTGAAGTTGAAGCGGACGGCGAAGACGTCGACGTTCTCGTCGGCGCACACCGAACGGATGCCGTTCCAGAACACCTCCGGCCGCGACGTGCGGGTGTTCTGCAGGTCGAGCGGGTTGCCGATCATGGTCGACTTGCCCAGCGCCGAACGAAGCCCGGCCAGCGTGTCGTCCCCGAGGGCGGCCAGTTCGAGCCCCTCCTGGGCCGCCACGTCGCACAGCAGGCTGGTCTCGCCGCCGGAGATGGTGGCGAGCGCAATGCGCACACGGCCCGACGAGACGACGCGCTCGGGCAACCGGCCGACAACCCCACCGAAGAGCGTCAGCGTCTCGACGAAGTCGTCGAGGTCGCGGGCGACGCACACGTCCAGGCGGTCGAACAGCGCCGACCAACCCTGCTCCGGCCCGGCCATCCGGCCCGTGTGGGCCACCGAGTTCTGCCGGCCCAGGTCGGAGACACCGATCTTCAGGACGACCACCGCCTTGCCCGCGGCACGGGCGAGCAGCAGGGCGTCCATGAACGCCTCGGGCCGGTCGATGCTCTCGACCACGAGCCCGAGGACCGAGGTCTCGGGGTCCTCGACGAATTGGGTGACCAGCTCAGGCAGGCCGATCACCTCGGCGTTGCCGACCGACACGCAGGCGCGCACGCCCAGCAGGCGCTGCCCGGCCAGGCCCATGAGCAGGTTGAGCATGCCGCTGGACTGGGCGAGGATCGCGACCGGCCCCGGGGTCAGCCGCGCGGGCAGGACACCGGCGCACCACAGCGCGGCGCCGGTCGCCGGCACCACGTAACCGAGCGTGTTGGGCCCGAGCAGGGCGACCCCGGCACCGCGGGCGGTGTCACCGAGTCGGTGCTGCTCGGCCAGGCCCTCGGCGCTCTCCTCGGCGTAGCCGTCGGCGATGACGAGAGCGGCGCCAACGCCGGCCTCGACCGCCGACCCGAGCAGGCCGTGCACCTGCGCCTTGCCCACGAGCAGCGCCGCCGCGTCAGGGACCGTGGGCAGGTCGGCGACCGAGCCGTAACAGCGCAGCCCTTCGACCTCGTCGTAGCGCGGGTTGATCGGGAAGATCGAGTCGTCGGCGAAACCGTGCAGGCGGAGGTTGCCGATGATGCTGCGCGAGTAGTGCCGGTTGGGCGAGGCACCGACGACCGCCACCGCCTTCGGCGCGAACAGCCGGTCGATGTCGAAGGACGAGCTCAAGGACTACCCAACTCCCTTGGTCATGGTTCCGGCTCCACCCCTGAGTCCGAGCATGGCGAACGCGCCACCGCCGACGATGACCGTGACGGCCATGATGAACGTGCCGAGTGCGCTGACGATGTTGAGATTGCCGTTGACCAGCGCGTCGAGGAGCTGAGTCGACAGCATCGGAGTCGAGGCGGTGATGATGAGCGCGACCACCGCCAGCTCGCGGAAGGCGTTGAAGAAGACGAACAGGCCGGTGCCGGTAGCCGACGGCGCGACGAGTGGCAGCAGCACCTTGCGCACCATCGAGAGCTCCGACGCGCCGCTCACCCGCGCCGCCTCCTCGAGCTCACTGGAGACGCTGATGATCGCCGGCCGCAGCGACCGCATGCCGTAGGGCAGGTAGAGCGCGACCAGCGCCAGGATGATCGCCCACAGGGTCCCGAACAGCGGGATCGGCGAGTACAGGTAGAACAGCAGGATCCCGAAGCCGAAGACGACACCCGGGACCACCAGCGGCGCGTTGGCCAGGAGATTGACAGCGCGGGACCCGGCGTTGGTAGAGCGGGCCGCCACCCAGGCCGTCGCCATCGTGATGACGACCGTGAAGATCGCGGTCACCGCCGCGACGATCACGGTGTCCTCGGTCGCGTGGGTGAATCCCGGTGCATGCCACATCTCCCGGTAGTTCTGCACCGTGAGGTTGTGCAGCGACGCCAGTCCGTTGAGGTTGGGCTCGAACGACGAGTACAGCAGGTACACCGTCGGCAGCAGGTAGCAGAGGAGCAGCACCAGGTTCAGCACGAGCGGCAAGTAGCGCGTCGAGCGGCGCATCGGCCGCGGGCGGCGCACGTTGCTCTTGCCGGTGACGACGGCGTACTTGTGGGCGTCCTTCGTCAACCGGTTCTCGGCCATGACCAGAACCAGCAGCGCGACGACCAGGATGGTGCCGTAGGAGGCCGCGCCCGAGTAATCGGGCAGCAGCGAGCCGTGCAGCGTCTGGTACAGGTCGGCGGTGAAAATGTGCGTGCCGGCCGGGATGCCGAGCAGCACGGGGATCTCGAAGGCCTGTACCGAGCGGATGACGATCAGCAGCGTGGCGCTGGCGATCGTCGGCACGAGCAGCGGGCCGGTCACGCGGCGCAGCACGTTCCAGGCACCGGCACCGTAGACGGCCGCCGCCTCCTCGAGCGCGTTGTTGAAGTTCTGCAGCGGGCCGATCATGAAGAAGAACACGATCGGGATCGACAGCAGGCTCTCGATCAGGATCATGCCGGTGAGCGACTCGACGCTGATCGACACCTTGTGCCCCAGCCAGTCGCTGAGCATGGCGTCGCCCTGACCCTGGCCGTTGCCGAACAGCAGGATCCACCCGACGACGTTGACGATCCCGGGCACGGCCAGGCCGAGGAAGCAGACGACGAAGGCCAGGTTGCGGAACGGCGCGTCGGTGCGGGCCGCCGACCAGGCGAGCGCGGTGCCCACGACCATCGAGACAACCGTCGTGCCCAGGGCGAAGATCAGAGTGTTCTTGGTGGCCGACCCCAGGTCGGAGTTGGCGATGTTGCGGTATGCCTCGGTGCTGAACGAGCCGTGCAGGTTCACGCCGCCGACGAAACTCTTCCAGACCATCACCACCACGGGCGGCAGGACCAGGTAGGCCAGGGCCAGCAACAGGACCAGGATCAACACGTTGCGACCGGTGCCCAGGCTCCGGATCCGCCGGGACAGCCCCGGCCGCCGAGGCGGCGCGGGGTCTGTCCCGATCTCGGACGGGTCGCTCGCCGAACGGTGCGCGGTCTGGCTCGTCGCGTCACTCGTGACCATGCTGCTCCTCTCGGACGCCGGCGGCGCCCGTACACCGACGAGGGTGCTCCGTCAGCCGAAGTACTTCTTCTGCAGGGCCGCCCAGCCCTTGAGGTCCTGGTTGAACGCCTGGGCACTCTTGGCGCCCTCGCTCGGGACCCACGCCTGGAAGGGCTGCTTGACGCTCGGCGGGGTGTACTGCTGCTTCTCCAGGACCTTCTGGCCGTCGGTCCCGAGCAACCAGTCGGTGAAGAGCATCGCGGCGGCGGGGTGCTTGGCGTTCTTGAAGATGCCGAGCTGGCCGACGTTCGCGACGACCGGCTCGAGTGGCATCCACTCGACCGGAGCGCCCTTGCCCGCCTCCTGCTGCTCGTGGTTGTGGAACACCGACGGCGAGGCCGCGTACTGGCCGGACGCGACGAGCCCCATCATGGCCGAGCCCGAGAGCGCGGTCTGCTGGACGTTGTTCATGGCCAGGGCCTTGAAGAAGGTGTCGGCCCCGTTCTGGCCGAGCTGGTGGACGACCGCGCCGATCCAGTCCTCGGAGGTCGTGTTCGTCTCGATCGCCAGCTTGCCCTTCAGCGCCGGGTTGGTGAGGTCCTGGAGCGTCTTCGGGACGTCGGCGGCCGGAAGCTTCTTGGTGTTGTAGCCGAAGGAGATGTACGAGATCCGGTCGGTCAGCAGGAGGTTGTGGCCGTTCTTGTCCTTCACCTTGTACTCGCCGGCGATGCCGGCGGCGGTGGGCGACTCGTAGGGTGCGAGCACCCCGGCGTCGGTGAACTCGAGCGCACCGCTCGCGGTCACCTCGAAGACGTCGGAGAGGGACTTGCCGGCGCCGATCGCCTGAACGACCTGCGGGATGATCACGCCCTCGTCACCGCGGTTCACGGTGACCTTGATCCCGGGGTAGGCCTTCTCAAACCCGGCGACGATGTCGTTGACGACCGGGCCGGCGAACGAGGTCGTCCAGTTGAGCGTCCCCTCCTTCTTCGCCTCGGCCGCGAGCTGGCTGGTGCGGTCCGACGCGGTGGAGAGCAGGAGCGCGTTGTCGCTGCCTCCGCCGCTGGAATTCGAGCTGCTGCCGCAGGCGGTGAGCAGGGCTGCGGCGGCGACGCCGAGGCAGATGCCCGCGGTCGCCCGCCGTCTGATCGAACCTGGCCGGTTCACGGCGTGTCCTTCCGTGGTGCGTCGACAGGAATAGAGGGGGTGGCGGTCGTGACGAGGACACCAAGCCCGGGCTGACCGGTGAGCTCGAGGCGGCCGTCGGTGATGTGCAGGCCGGTCACGGGGTCGTCCTCCAGCCGCGCGTACTCGGCCAGCTCGGACGGGTCGCTGAGGTTGGGCGTGACGGCGGCTACCTGCAGAGCCGCCGCGTTGAGCAGCTGGCTGCCCACGTGCGCGCCCATCCGCACCTGGAGGCCGGCCTGGGCGCAGATGGCGGCGGCCTGCATCGTGCGGTCGATGCCCCCGAGCTTCGGCACCTTGAGGCTGACCCCGTGCGCCGCGTGCCGGTCGGCGATCTCGCGCACCCGCTCGAGCGAGTTGGCCGCCTCGTCCGCCTCGATGAGGACGGGGCTGTGCTCGGTCAGGTACTGCAGGCCGTCGAGGTCGTCCGCCGGCACGGGCTGCTCGAAGACCTCGACGTCGAGCTCGGCGATCCGCTCGCACAGACGCAGGGCGTCGGCCGCCGCATAGCTCTGGTTGGCGTCGACGGTGAGGCCGAAGTCGGGGCCGACGGCCTGCCGGATGGCGGCCACCCGGCGGAAGTCGATGTCATCCGGCGCGGCGTCGAGCTTGATCTTGACGTGTCGGTATCCCTCGGCTTGGTGCCCGGCCGCGACGGCCGCCATCTCCTCCGGCTCCTTGAGCGAGAGGATCCGGATCAGCTCCACACCGGTGCGCTGCTGTGGGCCGAGGAGCTGATGGGCCGGGACGCCCTGGGCGCGGGCGACGAGGTCGAGCAGGGCCATCTGCAGGATCGCCCGCGCGGGGCCGCCCACGCGGTCGAGCTCGGCCAGGGCGTCACCCGATCGGTCGGCACCGGTGAGCACCGGGGCCGCGGCCTGGAGCAGGGCCCGCATCCCGTCGAGGTCGAAGCCGATGTGGCGGACCTCGCAGGCCGACCCGATGCCCTCGGTCCCGTCGGCAGTGCGCAGCCGCAGCAACAGCCCGACGTTGGCCGGGTTGGCCGCGAGCGCGAATCGCCAGGTGGGGTCGCTCTTCGGGAGGACGACGTTGTCGATCGAGACGTCGACGATCGCCGGTGCCCGGTCCAGCAGGCCCTGGGGGGCCAGTGGGCCGAGGCCGGTCGCGAGCATGTGCTCAGTCCCCGACGAACTCGAAGTGAGGGATGGTGAAGCCCTCCGGGTGGTCCTCGTAGGCGATCCGGACCGCCTTGCCGACGTCGCCGGCCGCCGGCGGGCGTCCGACCATGGTGGCGCTGATCAGCGGGCCCTCGTCGAGCTCCACCAGGGCGTAGTAATACGGGACCTCATCCTTGAAGCCGGGGTGGAACGCCCAGTGGTGCACGTTGTAGGCGAAGAGCTTGCCCCGGCCCGAGGACGGCTGCCAGCTCAAGTTGGCCGCCCACGGCTCGTTCTCGTGCTTGATGCAGTACGCCTTGGGCCAGTACTGGGCACCGCAGGTGTGACACGTCCAGAGCAGCAGCTCGTGGCGGGCGAGGCCGTCCCAGAACTCGCGGGAGTCCTTGTCGATGTTGGGCGGCGGCTTGTTCCAGGCCGGCGGGGCCTCGGTCGTTTCGGTGGTCGTCATCGTCAGGCCGCCTTCCCGAGCAGCGTCGTGGTGTGGATCGAGCACATTCCCGGCGAGACCAGCTCGCCGCCGTGGCCGGTGGACAGGGCGACCTCGCAGTTCGCGACCTGGCGTTCGCCGGCCTCCCCGCGCACCTGGCGGACGGCCTCGGCGAAGCCGGTCAGATCACCGAGGTGGTAGCAGGAGAGCAGCCCGCCGCCGGTGTTCGTGGGAATGGAGCCACCGGGGCCGATGTTGCCCGCCTCGACGAAGGCACCACCATCGCCCTTCTCGCACCAGCCGTAGTCCTCCAGTTGGAAGAGGACCTCGGCGGTGAAGCAGTCGTAGAGTTCGGCGACGTCGATGTCCTGGAGGCCCAGGCCCGACTCGGCGAGCGCCTGCTTCTTGGCGTTGTGCACCGCCATCTGCTGGAAGTTCTTCTTCTCCCACCACAGGTCCGCGGCCACCTCGCCGAAGCCCTGGCCGAGGATGTCCACGGCCGGCTTGGCGAGGTCACGCGCCCGCTCGCGGGTGGTGAGGACGAACGCGATCGCGCCGTCGGACACCTGGCTGATGTCGAAGAGGTGGTACGGCTCGACGACCCACGGCGAGTTCTGGTGGTCCTCGATCGTGATCGGCCGGCCGTACATCTTGGCTTCGGGGTTCAGGCAGGCCCAGGCCCGCTGCTGCACGGAGATCGCGCCGAGCTGTTCGCTGGTGGTGCCGTAGACCGCCATGTGGCGGGCGGCCATCCAGCTGTGGTGGCTGGCCGCGCGGAGGTCGCCGAGGGCCTTGCCCCAGTACCCCTCCTTCTCGGCGTGCGCCATACCGCGATGGCCATGCTTCTTGGTCTCCTGTGACTTGGACCAGTCGTCGACCGCGCCGACCAGGACGACGTGCTTGGCCAGCCCGCGCTGGAGGAAGGAGGCGGCCGCCGCGATGCCCAGACCGGCCAGCGCGCCCCCGCGCCCGATGACGAAGTAGAAGTTGGCCGGGAGGCCGAGCACGCGGGTGAAGGCGTCGGAGTAGCTGCCGCGATCGCCGCCGCCGCCCGTACGCCGCAGGTCGACGGCACCGTCGATGTCGGAGATGTTCAGGCCGGCGTCGGCGATGGCCAGGCGGGCGGCTTCGGCAGCCATCATGCGCTGGCTGCGGTCGGCCTGCGGTCCGGCGACCACGCCGAGACCGGCCACCGCCAGATCGGGTTGGGTACTGCCCACGTCAGCTCCTTCGTCGGTTCGGGACGCGGTGAGGTATCGCCGCGTTCCTTGCGTCAGTGCGGTACGTCCGTCGCGCCGGAAGCCGGGCGGACCGGGGCGACCGGCGAGGCGCATGGTGGGTGTGGTGGTGTCCGAAGGCTGCGCAGCGCCCCGAGAGCTGGGGGGCGGCGAGCGGCGGCGCGATCTGGGGGGCGGCGAGCGGCGGCGCGATCTGGCTTACTGTGTCGCAGTATGGACTGACCATAGGACCGTTTGTCAACCCTTACGCAACATGCACGAAACATTCCTGATCCTGCTGGACTCGCGTTGCCGAGTGAGGTATAGAGGTCTTACCATTAGACGGAGGTGATGGTCATGACCACCGAATGGCTCGACGACCAGTTCGTCCAGCGCTGGACCGCCGCCGACACCCTCGGCGAGTTCCTAGAACTCCCCCGCCGGATGGCCGCCACCGTGGTCGCCGACGACCGAGCCCGCCCGGAGACGATCGTCGACATCGGCAGCGGGCCGGGCGAATTCCTCCGGATCATGCTCGAGACCTTCCCCCGGGCGGCCGGCGTGTGGACCGATGTCTCCGAGACCATGGCCGACACCGCGCGCGAACGGCTGGCCGACCTCGGCGATCGGGTCACCTACCTGCGCGTCGACATGCTCGACCTCTCGCCGGTTCCCCACGGAGTGGACATCGTGGTCAGCTCCCGGGCCAGCCACCACCTGGATGCCGAGTCCCTGGCCCGCTTCTACACGCAGGTCGGGGAGCACCTGGCTCCCGGTGGCTGGGTGGCCAACCTCGACCACGTCGGCCTGCCCGACACATGGAACCGGCGGCTCCGGGCCGCCCGGCGGGCCCTGATCCCTCCGGCGGAGAAGGGGTCGGGCCACGCCCACCCCAATCCCCTGCCGACCGCGTCCGAGCACCTCGACGCCCTGCGCCGGGCCGGGTTCACCGACGTCGAGACGCCGTGGCGCGGGCTCTACACCTGCCTGTTCCTGGCCCGGAACTCGGACTGACTCGCGTACCGGGCCCCGTCCTTGACCGCCCACGGCCCGCCGCCCTACTCTCCACTTCGGTCCTACCAATAGGCCAGATACGCGGTGCGTGTCCGAGCCCCTCCGCCAAGGAGTCACGATCCACGACGCCGACGTCGAGCACGACCACCTGCCGGCCGACCCCGCCCTCATGGAGCTGCTGGACGGCCTGGAACGGCACACCCTCTACTCGGTCGGCATCGACATCGGCTCGTCCACCTCGCACATGCTGATGTCGCGCCTCGTCCTGCAGCGCAGGGGATCGGCGCTCTCGGCGGAGTTCGAGGTCACCGAGCGGACCACCACCTACCGCAGTCCCATCTGGCTCACCCCCTACCGCGGTGGCGGCACCGAGATCGACGTCGAGGCCCTGCAGGCACGCTACGAGGACGCATACGACGAGGCCGGTGTGTGGCCCGACGACGTCGACACCGGCGCGGTCGTCATCACCGGCGAGGCGCTGAAGAAGCAGAACGCGGAGGCGATCTCCCGGCTCATCGCCGGTTGGTCGGGCCGGTTCATCTGCGTCTCGGCCGGCCCGAACCACGAGGCGATGCTGGCCGCCCACGGATCGGGGTCGCTCGCGCTCTCGCAGGAACTCCACGGCACCGTCGTGAACTTCGACATCGGCGGCGGCACGACCAAGGTGTCGGTCCTGGTCGACGGCCGCGTCACCCACCTCGAGTCGTTCAGCGTCGGCGCCCGGCTGCTGGCGTTCGACGGGGACGGCGCGATCGTCCGGATCGAGGAACCGGTCCGGATATTGCTCGACGACCTCGGGCTCGACGCCGACCTCGGCGACGTGCTGGCTCCCGCCGAGCGTCGCGCGGTGGCCGAGCTGATGGCGTCGGTGGTGGAAGGCGTCCTCACCGGCAGCGCCGCGGTCGAGCCGCTGTACCCGCTCCTGCACGTCGCCTCCGACGGCGGCCGGGTGCCCCCCGTGGCCGAGATCGACGCGATCGTCTTCTCCGGCGGGGTCTCGGAGTTCCTCGTCCCCGAACCGCCCGACGGCTTCGGCGACCTCGGCCGCGACATCGCGGAGTCTCTGCGCGGCCGGCTGACCGCGGCCGGACTGGCCCCCAAGGTCCGCCCGGCCAGCCAGGGCATGCGTGCGACGGTCGTCGGGGCCAGCCAGTTCACCGTCCAGGCGAGCGGCCAGACCTGTTACGTCTCCGACCGGGACGCGCTGCCCGTCCGGGACCTCCAGGCCGTCCCGCTCCCGGCTGACCTCACCGTCGAGGGTGTACGGACCGCGCTGCGCAAGCACGACCTCGACGCATGGAGCGGACGGCTGGCCGCGGTGGTGTCGCTGACGTCGTCGGCCGTGTACCAGGACGTGCGGCGGACCGCCGAGGCTCTGACGCAGGTCGCCGGCGCGGTCGACCCCGGACTGCCCCTGCACGTCGTGCTGCGGCCCGACCTCGCCCGGTCGCTCGGCACCGTCCTCAAGGAGGAGCTGCACTGGGCCGG
Source organism: Actinoallomurus sp. (assembly GCA_025964685.1). Taxonomy (GTDB): domain Bacteria; phylum Actinomycetota; class Actinomycetes; order Streptosporangiales; family Streptosporangiaceae; genus Actinoallomurus. Next base: position 12,408 of record JAOPYG010000104.1, read on the forward strand.
GCCGGTCGTGGTGGTCGACGGCATCACCGTCGGCGAGCTCGACCACGTCGACATCGGGGCGCCGCTCGGCTCGTCCGGCTCATTGCCGGTCACGGTGACCTCCCTCGAGTTTCCCGAACCAGCCGTCCACGGCCGCGCGCACGACCACTCGCACGAGCACTGATCCACACCGATGACCCACGCACACGAAGACGAAGGAGCAGCGATGACGGCAGCGCCGCAGCCGCGGACCCGGTTCGCCTACGACGAGTGGATGGAGGCGCAGGGCCTGCCCGTCCACCGCGGCTACTTCGTCCCCGACGTCCGCACGATCGAGCTCGGACGCTGGGAGGAGCGCGGCTGCGACGCCGCCTTCATCCAGCTCACCGGACAGGAGGGCGTGAGCGAGGCCCGCATCACCGAGATCCCGCCCGGTGAGGTGCTGCCGCCGTACAAGATGGCGGTCGACGAGGTCGTGTACGTCATCCAGGGCACCGGGACGACGACGGTCTGGGCCGAGGAGGACAAGCGCCAGGACGGCCATACCTTCGAGTGGAGCGACCGGTCGCTGTTCCTCGTGCCGCCGAACCAGTACCGCCAGTTCGGCAACATGCGCGGTGACCAGCCGGTGCGGCTGCTGCACTACGACTACCTGCCGCTGGGCATGTCGGTCGTGCCCGACCCCGACTTCTTCCTCCACAACAACTACGAGGCCCGCGTCGCCGGCACCAAGGACCTGAAGGCGGCGTTCTCGGAGGCCCGGCAGATCATCGGCGGCGACGGCATGCGCTGGACCACGGGCAAGGGCAAGCCGGGCGCGTACTGGTACGGCAACCTCTTCCCGGACATGAGCGCCTGGGACGACCTCGACTCCAACGCCTACCGCGGCGCCGGCGGGCGGACCCTGCGCATCCAGTTCGCCGGCTCGGACATGAGCTGTCACATGTCGGTGTTCGACGCGCGGACATACAAGAAGGCGCACCGACACGGCCCCGGCCGCGTGATCGTCATCCCGAGCGGTGAGGGCTACTCGGTGATGTGGCTTGAGGGCGGCGAGCGGATCGTCGTCCCGTGGCAGGAGGCGGCGCTGTTCGTCCCGCCGGACCGGTGGTTCCACCAGCACTTCAACCTGGGCAGCAAGGCCGCGCGGTACCTGGCATTGCACCCGCCGATGCAGTTCGCGGGCTACGCCGAGAAGGTCGAGGACCGCGCACGCGACCAGATCGAGTACGTCGCCGAGGACCCGTGGGTGCGTGAGACCTTCGAGGCGCAGCTGGCCGCGAAGGCCCTCACCAGCCTCGTCCCGGACGGGGCGTACAAGAACCCCGACTACGTCTGGACGAAGTAGGGGACTCCCCTCCTCGCGTCCCGCTCCTCTCCTCGCGCGAGTGGTCAGTCCAAGGCCGAGTGGTCACCTATAGGTGACCACTCGGCGCGTAGGTGACCACTCGCGGGAGGGTGCCGGAAGGCGCCGGAGGGGCAAGGGACGCGCGCGGGAGTGACTGGGTCAGCGGCGGGCGAGGAGGACGTCGAGACGCTGGTACACGCGCCGGGCGCTGAGCTCGTAGACCGCCTGCCGCCCGTCGTCGTCGAGCGTGACCGCCTCGACGTGGCGGCGGGTGTCGTCCCAGTCGATGCCGGTCGCCGGATCGGCACCCCGCACCGCGCACCGCGCATCTCCGAGGCGAACAGGACGTTGGCCTGGGGGATCACGTCGAGCAGCAGGTCGATGCCCGAGGTAGACACATCTGTCGGGGAAGACGTTGCCGAGCAGGTGCGTGTCGAGCGGCAGGCACCTCGTAGCGCGCGACCAGCCCCCGGTGGCGTGTGGGGCTCGAAAACCTCGGTCAGGGCGGGTGACCTGCGGCGTTACCGCACGATCACCAACGAATACACCCAGGTCGCATAGGGGCGGCCGAATTGCGGGCACCCACAGGGGGACGCCGAGAGCGACCAGCAGCGGGACGGTCAGCATCGGTCCCCCGATCCCTATCATGCCGCTGACGGTGGACACGGCAAGTCCGAGCCCGGCGACCATTGCCATGGCCGGGTGGGGCAGCTCAACGTGAGAAGCACACCGCGAGGCTCTCAGCCTCAACGACCGCTCCGGAGCGGATCCCGCAGGTCAGCGCCCCGACCCCATTTTCGTGCGGCAAACGTCACGTCACAGGGTTTCCGCCCCCACACGCGTCGAGCGAGCGGCGCTTCTTGGAAGACTCTGAGAATCCGCCGCTAGCTTCCGGACCGTTCGGACCGTTCGGATCGGCGGGAGCCTGCACATGCCGGAAGTCGTGGACTATCTCATCATCGGGGCCGGCCCGGCCGGGCTGCAGCTCGGATACTTTTTGCATCGGGCCGGCCGGGATTATGTGATTCTTGAGGCGGGCGCCACGCCGGGAACGTTCTATCGCGATTTTCCGCGCCATCGCCAGATGATTTCCATTAATAAGCCGCACACCGGGTGGGACGATCCGGAGCTCAATCTGCGGATGGACTGGAACTCGCTGCTCAGCGACGATCCGAATCTACTTTTCACCCGATACACCGATCGTTATTTCCCGCACGCCGACGACTACCTGCGTTACCTCGGCGACTTCGCGGCGGGGCACGGACTCAACGTGGAACTCCGTGCGCGCGCCGTCCAGGTGACTCGGGAGGGAGGTGAGTTCGCGGTGACGGACGACAGCGGTCGCGTGCACCGCGGACGGCGGCTCATCGTGGCGACCGGGTTCGGCGCGCCGTACCTCCCGGAGATTCCCGGGATCGAGCTCGCCGAGAGCTACACCGACGTCTCCGTCGACCCGGACGACTTCACCGACCAGCGCGTCCTCATCATCGGCAAGGGGAACTCGGCGTTCGAGACGGCGGACAACCTCACCGAGAAGGCCGCCGTCATCCACCTGGTCGGGCCGAGCGCGGTCAAGTTCGCCTGGCGCACCCACTTCATCGGGCACCTCCGCGCGGTGAACAACAACTTCCTCGACACCTATCAGCTCAAGACCCAGAACATGGTCCTCGACGGGACGATCCAGCGGATCGAGCGTCGGGGCGACGAGTACGTGATGGCGCTGAGCTACGCGCGCCGCGACAAGGTCGTACGGCTCGCCTACGACCGGGTCATCGCCTGTACGGGGTTCCGGCTCGACACCTCGATCTTCACCGACGGATGCCGGCCGGAGCTGGCGATCAACGACCGGTTCCCGGCGCTGACCGCCGAATGGGAGTCGGTCAACGTACCGGACCTGTATTTCGCCGGGACGCTGACGCAGGTCCGTGACTTCAAGAAGTACACGAGCGCTTTCACCCACGGGTTCCGCTACGGGATACGCGCGCTGTGGCACATGTTCGACCGCAGGTACGAAGGCGTCGAATGGCCGTCCCGGGGGCTCTCCGCCAAGCCGGACGAGCTGGCCGACGCGGTGCTGGCCCGGATCAACCGCACCTCGGCGCTCTGGCAGCAGTACGGGTTCCTGTGCGACGTGATCACGGTCTCACCGGACGGGACCGCGCGCTACCACGAGGAGATGCCGCTCGACTACGTCCGGGACAGCGACTTCGGCAGGGCCGACCGCTGTTTCACGGTCTCGCTGGAGTACGGCCGGGGCCACGCCTCGATCGACCCGTTCGACGTCGAGGCCGGTCGCGCCTGGGAGGCCGATCCGAGCCTCGACGACCGGTACCTGCATCCGGTGATCCGGTACTACCACCGCGGCGAGCTGCTCGCCGAACGCCGGCTGCCAGAGGACATCTGCAACGACTGGTCGGGCGAAGAGGAGTACCGGCTGCCGCTGCGGGACTTCTTCGCGCCCAAGCTCGTGGAGGCCTGACGTGGACCCGGTGAACGTCCGGGAGTTCGAGGCCCTGGCCCGCGAGCGCCTCGATCCGGTGCACTATGACTACTTCGCCGGTGCCGCACAGGACGAGGTCACGGCACGGGCGAACGAGTCCGCCTTCGGCCGTCTCGCGCTCGTGCCGAGGATCCTGCGCGGTGCCCAGCCGCCCGTCCTCGACGTCACCCTGCTCGGCGCGACGGCGTCGATGCCGGTCCTGATGGCGCCCACGGCCTTTCACCGGCTGGCCCACCCGGACGCCGAACGCGCCACGGCCCGCGCGGCCGCGGCGGCGGGCACGATCATGATCGCGGCGATGCTGTCGACCGTGGCGATCGAGGACATCGCCGCCGAGGCCGCCAAGGTCACGTCGGACCGCGAGCCCGCCCTGTGGTTCCAGCTCTACATCCAGCCCGACCTCGGGTTCACCGAAGCGATCGTCCGGCGCGCGGAGGCGGCGGGCTGCCGGGCCCTGGTGGTCACCGTCGACTCGGCCGCACTGGGCCGCCACGAGCGCAACGACCGGAACACCTTCCACGACCTGCCCGCCGGTATGCGGTGTGAGAACCTGCGCGAGTTGCGCGGCGGCGAGCCGGGCAGCGTACGGCAGGTCGTGCTCTCCCCGGAGATCTCCTGGCGCCACATCGACTGGCTGCGGGAGATCACCCCGTTGCCGATCGTGCTCAAGGGCGCGCTGCACCCGCTGGACGTCCGCCTCGCGGTCGAGCGGGGCGTCGACGCGCTCCTGGTCTCCAACCACGGCGGCCGTCAGCTCGACACGGCGCCCGCGACAATCGACCAGTTCCCGTATGTCGTCGAGGCGGCCGAGGGGCGGGTGCCGCTGCTGCTCGACGGGGGCGTCCGGCGCGGTACCGACGTGGTGAAGGCGCTCGCCCTGGGAGCGGACGCGGTCGCGGTCGGCCGGCCGGTCCTGTGGGGCCTGGCCGCCGACGGCGAGCCCGGCGTCACGAAGGTGCTGGAGATGCTGCGCACGGAGACCGCGCACACGCTCACCCTCTGCGGCTGCGACGCGCCGCGCGCGGTGACCCGCGACCTGGTACGGGAGGTCCGGTGCTGCCACTGATCCTCACCGTCCTCGTCGTGGTGAGCCTGCCGTACTGGCTGCCCCGGCTGGTCGTCGCGCTGCGGATGTGGATCTTCGCCCGGATCAACGGCGACGAGGGCGTCCCGATCCCCGGCCCGCTCGTCGACGTCCGGCATTTCACCCGGATTTACTCTGATCCAGCGGCCGACGGTCGCAGCAGGGGCGCACGGCTGTCGGACCTGTTCTGGTACTGGCTCGCGCCCGGACCCGAGGTGCACCAGGAGCATCTGGAGCCGGGTGAGCGGTACGACGACGTGGCCCGCACCACCCGGCGGATCCTGGCCCGTCCCAAGCCGGACGTCGAGCGGCTCGCGGCCGCCTGCGCGGCCCATACGCTCGACGCGACGCGGCCGGGCCTCGTACGCCTGCGCGACCTGATGATGCCGGTCTGGGCGGAGCTCTACTACGAGCTCGTCTTCCAGCGGCCGTGCCCGCCGGAGGCCCGCGATCTCATCGTCGGCAACGCGAACGACGTCGTGACGGCGCTCAAGTGCTGCGGGCTGCGGCACATGGGCCGTCGCGCGCGGCTGACCGCGTACCTGCGGGAGCGGCTGGACGAGATCCCGCACGCGCTGCCGGCGTCGCTGTCCCGCGAGGAGCAGGTGTTCTACCTCCAGGGCGCCTTCTTCAACACGGCCGTCGTACAGATGTCGGAGGCGATGGCGCACCTGCTGATGGCGATCGCCCAGCACCCGGAGGTGCAGCACCGCCTGGCGAGCGAGCCCGGCGACGACGCGTACCTGGACCGTGTGATCAACGAGAGCCTGCGCCGCTACCCGCTGTTCGGCATCGCGCACCGCATCACGTCGAAGGAGATCACGGTGGACGAGCGGACGACGCTGCCGGCCGGCTCGGTGCTGTGCTTCGACTATCCCGCCTTCCACACGACCGGGTACGACGACCCGGCACGCTTCGATCCGGACCGCTGGCGGACGCTGCCGGTCCGGGAGGCCAACCACGTCCCGTTCGGGGTCACCGCCAACCGGGCCTGCCCGGCCAAGGGTGTGGCTCCGCTGACGATGCGGGTGGTCGCGCGGGAGACGCTGCGCCGGTTCGCCGTGCACTCCTCGGCCGCGCACACGCGGTCCATGCCGAACCGCGGGCCGTGCGTCCTCGTCGAACGTGAGGACGACCGCGCCCTCCGGATGCGGCTCGCGCTGCTCCGCCTGCGCGACCGGTGGGAGGACGTCTGGCGCAGCCTGGTCCAGCTCGGCCTCGGCACCTACATGGTGTGGGACGCCCGGCGGCGCCGGCCGGCCGGCCGATACTTCGCGGAGGCGACGCGATGAGACGGTACGGCTTCCTGGTGGGTGCGGCGCTGGTGGTGGCCGGGGTCGTGATGCACGTGCCCGACTACGTGATGGCCCGCCACGAGCACTTCATGATGGCCGGTATGCCGATGAGCGGCCTCATGACCGCCGGCATGGTGCTGATCGCCGTGGGGCTCGCGATCGCCGTGTGGGGCCTTCTGCCCTCCCGTGCCGAGCGGGCCGCGCGAGCACACCGCGTCCCCGCGTCGCAGCGGTACACGGCCCTGGACCGGGCCGATCTGAGCCCGGCGCACCGCCTCCTGGTGATCGTGTTGTTCGTCGGCCTGGTCATCGACACGATGAAGCCGGCGTCGCTGGGGTTCGTCGCGACGGGCATGGTCAAGGAGTACGGCCTCCGGCGTTCGGAGATCGCGACGCTGCCGTTCGTGGCCATCACCGGCACCGTGCTCGGCTCGCTGCTGTGGGGTTACGTCGCCGACGTCTTCGGCCGCCGGTCGACGATCCTGTTCACCGCGCTGATGTACATCGCCACCTCGATCTGCGGCTTCATGCCGTCGTACGAGTGGAACCTGGCGATGTGCTTCCTCATGGGCACCGCCGCCGGCGGCATGCTGCCCATCGTCTACTCGCTGATGTCGGAATCGATCCCGGCGCGGCAGCGGGGCTGGCTGCTGGTGCTGCAGAGCGGACTGGCCGCCGCGCTCGGCTACATCATCGCGAGCGGAGCCACGTCACTCCTGGTACCGCACCTGAGCTGGCGCGTGCTCTGGCTGCTCGGCGCACCGACCGGGGTGCTGCTCGTCGTGCTCACCCGATGGATCCCCGAGTCGCCGCGCTTCCTGCTCGCCTGCGGGCGGGACGAGGAGGCGGCCCGGGTGATGGGCCGGTACGGCGTGCGCGCCGTCCCCGCCGAGCCCGCCTCCGCCGAGACTCCACCACCGCGGGTCTCGGCGCTGCTGGCGGGATCGCTGCTGCCACGTACCGCGGGCATCCTGGCGTACGGGCTCGGCTGGGGCATCGTGAACTGGGGATTCATCACCTTCCTGCCGGTCTTCCTGCAGGCGGCGGGTGCGGGAACGCCCGCCAGCGACCTGCTGCTCCTGTCCTCGGTGTTCGCGCTGCCGGCCACCGCGGTCGCCGCCGTGGCGTACGCGCGATGGAGCAGCCGGCGGGCGATGCTGACCTACGCGACGGCCACGGTCATGGTGCTGCTGGTGTTCGGCGTGCTCGATCCGCGCGGTACCGACAGTGGCCCGCTGCTCGTCGCCCTGATCAGCGTCCTGCTGTCCGGAACGGCCGGCATGATCGCGATGCTCGCCCCGTACGCCGCCGAGGTCTACCCCACGACACTGCGTGCCACCGGCAGCGGCGTGGCCGCGGCCTCGAGCAAGGTCGGCGGCATGCTCGGTCCGCTGCTGCTGACCACGGCGCCGCGCATCGGGACGCTCGCGTTCGTCTCCGCCGTGCCGGTCGCCGCCGGGGCGTACGCGCTGTGGCGTACCGGCGTCGAGACCGCCGGCCGGCCGCTCGTGGAGATCGTCGCACCCGTCGAACAGGAGGGCTGAACCCGTGGACCTTGACATGGAGGAGTTCGCCGAGGCGCGGCTCCGGCGGCCGACCAGCGCGCCGCACGACCGGTTCCTGGACGCCTACCGCGCCCGTATGGGGTACCGAGGCGAGCCGCTGCACCCGCCTGCCGTACACGGCGTGGAGGGAGCGATCGACATCCACTGTCATGCGCACGAGGGCCAGCAGGACGCGCTGGCGATCGCCAAGCTCGCCTCGGCCAGCGGCATGAAGGGACTGCTGTACAAGAGCGTGAAGGGCATGAACCGGCCGGACGCTCCCGGTCCCGCCGCCGTGGTCCGTGAGATCGAGCGGGAGCTGACCGCCTGGGGCGAGGAGACCGGGATCGAGCCGGTCCAGGTGTGGTCGGGCTGGATCGCGACCGACACACGGGGGCTGTCGCCGGTGGAGGCGGCGCGCCGGCAGCTTGACGACGGCGTGTCCGCGGTCTGGATGCCGGTCTTCCGCAGCGCCAACACGCTGAGCAAGGTCGGCGGGCCGCCGATCTGGTGGGGCGGCAGCGCCGATCCGCGCGAGTGGAGCGATCCGCTGCCCTGGGACCAGGCTCTCAGAGTGGGCGCGTACACGCTCGACGAAGGCGGCCGGCTCAAGCCCGAGTACAAGGAGATCTTCCGGATGGTCGCCGACCGGGACGTGATGGTGTCGTTCGCCCACGGCACGCACGAGGAGATCTACGCGATGGCCGAGGAGGTGCGGAACCTCGGCATCACCAAGGCGGTGATCGACCATCCGTTCAGCCCTTTCATCGACCTCTCCCTGGAGCAGATGCGGGAGCTCGCCTCCGCGGGGGTCCACCTGAACTTCACCTACGACGAGATCTCGCCGCTGCTCGGGGTGAATCCCGCGGACATGTGCCGGACCATCCAGGAGCTCGGCACCGACCACGTGACCCTCTCCAGTGACGCCGGGGAGCCGCTGTTCCCGAACACGGTCGAGGCGCTGCGTCTGCTCCGGGCGCACATGCACGCGTTCGGGCTGACCGAGGACGAGGTGGACGAGGTCAGCTCGGTCAATCCCGGGAAACTGCTCGGAGCGTTGTGAACCGCCCAAAATTGGACACTCTCTACGTTCGCTGAGGCGATCACCGTGCGATGCTTACCCCGTGGTGACCAAGCTGTCAGTCCCGCCGCGGCGAGTGCTCGTCGTCGAGGACGACACCGAGATCGCCGGAATGCTGGAGGAACTGCTCACCGACGAGGGCTACCAGGTCGATACGGCCGCGGACGGCCAGCGCGGCTTGCACCTCTCGCTGACCCGAACGTATGACGTCCTCATCATCGACCGGGTGCTGCCCGCCATCGACGGCCTCGACCTGATCGGGCGCATCCGGCGTAAGGGGATCGCCGCGCCCGTGCTCGTGCTCACCGCGCTCGGAACGGTGGCCGACCGGGTCGCCGGGCTCGACTCGGGGGCCGAGGACTACGTCGTCAAGCCGTTCGAGATAGAGGAACTGCTGGCACGGATACGAGCGCTGCACCGCAGGCACCGGGACGCCACCCGGACGCTCCCGCTCGGCGCCGCGGAGATCGACCTGGTACGGCGGAAGGTGCGGCTGCCGGACGGCGACGAAGTCGAGCTGTCCAAGCGCGAGTTCCAGCTGCTACGTGCTCTGGCCAGCCACCCGCAGGCGGTCTATTCGCGCGAGGACCTGCAGCTGATGGTCTTTCAGGAGGCGGCCGCCGGCTCCATCGTCGACACCTACGTTCACTATCTTCGCCGCAAGCTCGGCCGCGGAGCCGTACGCACGGTTCGGGGCTTCGGCTATCGGCTGGGACAGCTATGAAGGGACCGCGAGAGTCCGGCAGCCGGTCGCTGGCCAGGGCCAAATGGCTGCTGACCGCGCAGATCGCCGGCGCGATCACCGGCGTGGTGCTGATCGTCGGGGCGCTGATGCTCGTCATGACGACCACGGGCCAGCGACGCGACGCCGAGCGAGACCTGAGGTTCTACGTGGCCCGCGGCAGCATCGAGAGCCCGCCGCCGTGTGTGTGGATGTTCGCCCAGGACGGCGGCTCGCTCCGGCGTACGCCGAGCGCACCGGCCGACCTTCCGATCCGCTCGAGCCTGCAGCGCGTGGCGTCCGGCGACGGGGCGCTGGTCGAACGGCGGAGGATCCGCGGGATCGACTATCTGGTCCGCACTGAGCGCCGCGGCACTGCCGTCGTCCAGGCCGCCATGGACCTGCGGTACCAGCTGCAGGAACGGCATCGGCTCTACCTGGCGCTCACCGTCGCCGAGGTCGCCGGGCTGCTCGCCGCCCTGGTGACCGGGCAGGTGCTGGCCTGCCGTGCCATCGCGCCACTGGAGGAGGCGCTGCGCCGGCAGCGACGGTTCGTGGCCGACGCCAGCCACGAGCTGCGTACGCCGCTGACCCGACTGCACACACGCGCGCAGTTGCTCGTCCGCCGGGCGCCCACCGCGGACATCGACAAGGACCTGCGCACGATCGTCTCCGACACCCGGCAGTTCGGCGAGGTGATCGAAGACCTGCTCATGTCCGCGCAGCTGGGCCGCGCGACGGCGCACCGCGAACTCGTCGACCTCGCGGCCGTCGCGGAGTGGGTGGCCACCGCGGAGTCCGCACGTGCCCAGGCCCGCTCCATCGTCATCGAGGTGAGCCGCGGGCCCGGCCCGTATCTCGTTTGCGGCATACCGGCCGCCCTGCGCCGGGTCGTGGGCGCGCTGGTCGACAACGCACTCGACCACACGCGACCGGGCGGCCATATCGAGCTGACCCTCGACCGTACGGGGAAGCGGCGCGAGGTGGTGCTCACCGTACGAGACGACGGCGTCGGCTTCGACCAGGACCAAGACCAGCGGATCTTCGAACGGTTCAAGCACGGCAACGCCGGCGACGGACGCCGGTTCGGCCTGGGCCTGGCACTGGTACGGGAGGTCGTCGACAGCCACGGCGGCCGGGTGACCGCGGTCGGGGAACCGGGCCGAGGGGCGGCATTCACCGTCCGCCTGCCCCCGGCGTCCGCGGAAGCCTCCGTGTCCCCCTGAACACCCGAAGTACGGGACAAGCCACCCTCCAAAGCTGATGACGAACTCGGCATGCGCTCCTGTACCGCACGAAAACTGGATTCAGGCGGTACCTGCAGGTTCAGGAGAGAGTGAGTCCGGGCATTGTCCCGCTCTCCCATCGGCAGCAGCCGCAGCATGGCGAACACGTTCGACACCGTCAGATAGGCAAGTCGCAAAAGCACGAACGGACATCATGCCGCAACGAGGGAACAGGGGGCCCGAGCAAGCCACCAGCATCCGCGACCACGGACAACGTCCCCGCCCCCGCGCACCCAGCCTCACCCGGCCGGATGAAGTTTTGGCAAGGGCAGGGCTACCCGGCCCTTGCCTCGTCGACGTCACGTCCTCCGAGCTGCTGCTTGATCTTCCACGATGGGCCGTAGCCGGGTGAGCAGGTCGGGCCGCCCGCTGACGGTCAGCCCGATCTGGGTGGCGCCGCTGATGTCGATCATTCCGGTGAGCAGCCCGAGGACCACGCGGGGTGGGCCGTCCAGGACCAGGTCGGGGTCGGCGGCGCGGCCGGTCCGGGTACGGACCTGACCTTCGCCGATCTCAATGACGGCCTGCTCGCCGGAGGCGACGAGCTGGATGACCGCCGGCGGAGCGTCGGGGTCGGCGTCGGTCGTGAACCACGCGGGCGCGTAGGCGAGCCACTGCGCCTGGAACGCGTCGTCGGGCCGTTCGACGGCCATGTACTGCAGACCCCATAGTCCGAGCGCCTTCAGCACGGGCTCCAACGCCAGGCCGTTCTCGGTCAGGCTGTAGAGGGTGGTCGCGATGGGCGGCGGCGCGTCCTCTCGGCTGATCAGTGCGGCGTCCTCCAGTTCTTTGAGCCGCCCCGACAGCAGGTTGGCGGCGATGCCGGGCAGCCCGTTCTTCAGGTCCGTGAACCGGCACGGGCCCCGCATCAGAAGCTCACGGACGATCAGCAGCGTCCAGCGGTCGCCCACGACATCGAGGGCCCGGGCGATCGAGCAGTACTGGCCATAGCTCCGCATGCGACCACTGTAGCGCAGCTTCCGTTGAGTTCCTGAACCGACTGATTGAGTTTTTCTACTACTTGTATCTAATCTTCAACCATGATTCCCCTCCGGTCGAAACCGCTGGTGCTCGTCGCGCTGCTGCTGGCCTCCTTCGTCATCAACCTCGACACCACCCTGGTCAACGTGGCGCTGCCGACGCTGACCCGTGAGTTGGGCGCCACCACCGCGCAGCTGCAATGGGTGGTCGACGCCTACAACCTGGTCTTCGCCGCGCTGCTGCTGGCCTCGGGCAGCCTGTCCGACCGGTTCGGCCGCAAGGGCGTGCTCCTCTTCGGCCTGCTCGTGTTCGGCGTCGCGACCCTCCTCGGCGGATACGCGACCTCCCCTGCCGAACTGATCGCGGCCCGCGCCGTCATGGGCATTGGGGCCGCCATGACGTTCCCCGCCACGCTGTCGCTGCTGACCGACGTCTTCACCAGCCGCACAGAGCGAGCGCTGTCCATCGGCCTGTGGGGGGCGACGGGCGGCATGGCCATCGCGCTCGGACCGATCGTGGGCGGGTTCCTGCTGGAGCACTACAGCTGGCCGAGCGTCTTCTTCGCGCTCGCGCCGGTGTCGCTCGCCGTGATCGTCCTGACCGCGGTGTGCGTCCCGCGTACCGACCGCCCGTCCACGCGCAGGCTGGACGTCCTCGGCGTGATCTCGTCCGGCGGTTTCATGGGGCTGCTCGTCTACACCCTCATCGAGGCCCCTACCCGGGGCTGGGCCTCGACGGCGTCGATCGTCGGCTTCGCCGGCAGTGCGGTCCTGCTGACCGCGTTCATCTCCGGCGAGCGCCGGAACGCCGAGCCGATGCTCGACGTCCGGCTGTTCACGAACATGCGCTTCAGCGCCGCGAGCGCCGCGGTCACCGTCGGGTTCTTCACGCTGTTCGGGTTCATCTTCCTGATGACGCAGTTCTTCCAGTTCGTCCGGGCTTACAGCCCACTGTCGACCGGCGTGCACATGCTGCCCGTGGCGATCTCCGTCGCCGTGGGATCGACGGTCGGCACGCGGCTGGCCATCCGAGTCGGCACCAAGGCCGTCGTCACGGCCGGGCTGGCCCTGCAAGCCCTCTTCTACTTCTGGGTCGCCAGCGACATCAGCCCCACCCTCAGCTACGGGATCATCGCCGCCCAGATGGTCGTCTACGGCCTCGGCATGGGCCTGACCTCCGCGCCCGCGACCGAATCGATCATGGGGGCGGTCGCCGCCCGTCAGGCAGGGATCGGATCAGCCGTCAACGAATCCACCCGCCTGCTCGGCGGAACCCTCGGTGTGGCCGTCATCCGCAGCGTCTATTCCTCGCTGTACGACTCACGGCTCGACGCCTCCCTTCCGGCGACACTGCCGCCCCAGCTGACCAACCTCGCCCACCAGTCCGTCGGAGCGGCCTTCAGCGTCTCCGACCAGCTCACCGCCCGCGGCCAGGGCGCCGCCGCCGACGCCGTACGCCAGGCCGCGACCAACGCCTTCGACCACGGGCTGAGCGTCGGGTGCATCGTGGCCGGGGCCGTCGCCGTCGGCGGCGCGATGCTCGCCGCCGCCTTCCTGCCCGCCCAACCCTCGCCACAGCCCGTACCGGAACACCGCCCGGCCGAGCCGTCCACGAACCGCCGAAAGGACCTCACGCGATGACCTACGAAGAAACCGCCGTCGACCAGACCATCGACCGGCTGCTGAGCGAACACCCCGACCTCGACGCGTCCGCCGACGGCTCCCTGGACAACCTCGACCAGTTCCACATCGGCGGCGCCGACGCGGTCGACCTGCTGATCGCCACCCTCGCCCTGGCCGACGGCGACCGGGTCCTGGACATCGGCTCCGGATTCGGCGGCCCCGCACGCCAGATCGCCCGACGCACCGCACACCACGTCGTCGGCATCGACCTCACACCTGCCTACATCCAGGCCGCCCGGGCCCTCACCGCCAAGACCGGGCTGAGCGACCTCGTCCAATTCCAGCTGGGCGACATCGCCGCCTTCCAGCCCGACCCGCTCTTCCAGGCCGCGATCACCATGCACGTCCAGATGAACGTTCACGACAAGACCACCTGGTTCGGGCACATCGCCGACAGCCTCGCCCCCGGCGCACGCCTGGCCGTCTGGGAAGTCCGCCGGCCGCGCCCGGCCGATGCTCATCGAGGGCGGCTACACCCGCGTCATCAACTTCGCCACCGCCGTCACCAACGGCACGCTGGAAATCTGGCGCGGATCCTTCACCAAAGCCGCCCCGAGTGGAAAATGCTCTTGATCAGCATGGAACCCGGTACTCGCTAGGAGCTGGATCACCGCAGGTCAGGAAGTTTCGTCGATGGCCCCATGTGGCTCGACTCCGGAGCGCTGGCCGCGCTGGAATACGGCTGGACCACTGATGATGCACGCACCGCTCTCCCTGAGCTCGGCAGGATCCGTCTCGTGCTTCGTGGTGAGGAGCCGGGTAGCGAGGCTGGCAGGTCACGCGAGATCAGCCACCACCGAGTATGTCGGTGATGGCGCCCATCATGTGCTGGCGCAGCCGGGCTCTCTCCGGACGGAGGGTGTGGTCTCGGCCAGCCGGTCGGCAAGGAAGCGCTGTTCCGGCTCGGTCTGCGCGAGGTCGAGCGCCCGGCGGTAGGCGTGGTGGGCCTCGCCGTCGCGGCCGGCGCGACGCAGGAGCTCGGCGCGGGTCGAGTGGAAGTATCGGTAGTGGTCGAGGTCGAGGCGGTCGAGGATGGCCAGGCCGGCTTCGGGCCCGTCGATCTCGGCGACGGCGATGGCCCGGTTCATCTCGACGATCGGGGAGCGGGTCTGTCGGGCGAGCGTCTGGTACAGGTCGGCGATCTGCCGCCAGTCGCGGGGCTCATGCAGGTACAGGTCGGCGATGGCCGCTTGGACCAGGTAGGGCCCGGTGCGCCCTCGTGCCATGGCCCACTGCAGCAGCGCTCGGCCCTCGTCGATCTGCTGCGTGTCCCACAGGGTACGGTCCTGGTCGTCGAGGGGGACGATCTGCCCGTCGCGCAGGCGGGCCGCTTTGCGCGCGTCGTGCAGCAGCATCAGCGCCAGAAGCGCGAGTACTTCCGGCTCGTCCGGCATCAGGTCGGCGAGCGCCCGGCCGAGGTGGATCGCTTCCGCGGCGAGGTCGACGCGGCCGCCACCCCAGCCCTGGTTGAAGATCAGGTAGACCACGGCGAGGACGGCCGCCAGCCGGTCGGGTAGCTGGTGATCGGGCGGCACGGCGAACGGGATGCCCGCGTCGCGGATCTTGTGCTTGGCCCTGGTCAGTCGCTTGCTCATGGTCTCGAACGGGACGAGGAACGCCAGCGCGATCTCGTCGGTGGACAGGCCGCCGAGCGTGCGCAGGCTGAGCGCCACCTGCGCCTCGAGGGCGAGCGCCGGGTGACAGCAGGTGAAGGTCAGCTCCAGCCGCTCGTCCGGGATGATGGCGGCGTCCTCCATGAGTGCCTCCGCTGGCTGTGGCCCGGTCTCGAGGTCGCGGGCGAGCAGCTTCGCCTTGTCGGCCAGGACCTGCTGGCGGCGCAGGTGGTCGATGGCCCGGTTGCGGGCGGTCGTGATCAGCCAGCCGGTGGGGTTGGCCGGTTCCCCGTCGCGTGGCCAGCGCTCGACGGCGATCGCGAACGCTTCGGCGGCCGCCTCCTCGGCGAGTTCGATGTCGCCGAGGATTCCGACCAGTGTGGCCAGCACGCGACCCCACTGGTCGCGGAAGACGGCGTCAAGCGCCACGGAAGCGTCCGTCGAGGATGGGCCGCACCTCGATCGCGGTGCCGGGTCTGGTCTCCTGGAGCAGTTCCTCGGCGATGGTGAGCGCCCCGTCGAGGTTGTCGGCCTCGATCAGGAACAGACCGGCGAGGTACTCCTTGCTGTCGATGAACGGTCCGTCGGTCAGCAGCATCCGTCCTTCGTCGTTACGCAGCGTCGTCGCCGACTCCTCAGCGTGGAGCCGTGCCCAGCCAGTGATGTTCGGCCGGTCGAGCAGGGCGGCAAGGGTACCCGGAATCGGGCGCGTCGCCCGGTCCGTGTCCTCCGCCGGGGCGTAGGCCAACAATGCGTACTGCATGAGTCCTCCTGTCACGGGTCGATGCCGCGTCAAGTATCAGACGAACAGCGTCGCCGTGGACGGACAGCAACCGCCGGCTGATTTTTCCCCAGCGGTGGTGTCCGTCCGGCGCCTGGCCGTTCGTCACTGCTGCAGATCCGCCCGACAGGGGGCGGCGGGGGCACTGGAGGAAATCATGACGAACCGCCGATCCCCGTCCACCGTGACCGCGATCCGGCCGCGCTGGGTGCTGGGCCTGACGACCGCCCCCCAAACAACCGCCCACACCGACCCGGCCGACGTCCTCGTCGCCGCCTGACCGAAGGGACCCACAATGCCTGACATCCTGCACCGCATCAGCATCGACGCCCCGCCGCAGCGGGTACACGACCTCATCGCCAGCACCGACGGCATCGCCCGCTGGTGGACCGGGCGGCCGCTCACCGGCGAACACACCATCGGCTCCAGCTTCAGTGTCTACTTCGGCGACGCCGAGCAGCCCGCCGCCGTCA
>JAOPYG010000071.1 GCA_025964685.1 Actinoallomurus sp.
CCCGTGGGCCCAGAAGCTCGCACTGGACCGCACGAGCTACCCGGAGACCGGCGAGGCGGGCTACTACAAGTCCACCGCCCGTGATACCTCGACGATGAACGGCACGACGGCGGCCGGGCGGCTCATCCCCACCGAGCTGAGCGCCTCGACGCGCGCCGGCATCGCAAAATTCACCTTCCCGGCGGACACCCCGCGGCCCAAGGTCTTCCTGCGCACCAACCAGACCGCGTGGTCGACGTCGTCCTACAACTCCGAGATGACGATCGACCCCGCGACCGGCCTGGTCACGGCGCGCGCCCTGGTCGGCAACTTCTGCCGCAAGGGCGAGCAGCACAACATCTACTACGCGCTGCGCTTCGACCAGCCGTTGAAGGTCTTCGGCACCTGGGTCAACGGGCAGGCGGCGGAAGCCGGTCGCACCCACGTGTCGACCAGCTCGAACTCGCAGACCGGTGGCTACTTCACGTTCCCCGACGGCACCCAGACGATCACCGCGCACACGGCGGTCTCGTACACCTCGGCGGCCAACGCGGTGCTCAACCTCAACACCGAGATGCCGAACAGCCGCAGCTTCGACCACGTGCGGCAGGCCAACGCCGACGCGTGGAACGCCGATCTGAGCAAGGTGCAGGTCTCCGCACCGGCCCAGGGCCAGTCGGACGACTACCTGAAGACCTTCTACACGTCGCTCTACCACTCGCTCACGCACCCGGCCACGTTCAGCGACGTCAACGGTGACTACCTCGGCTTCGAGAGCAAGCCGAAGGTGCACAACGTCTCGGAGCATCGGGGCGCGGGCGGCCGGAAGAGAGTCCAGTACTCGATGTTCTCCGACTGGGACACCTACCGGAACCTGGTGTCCTTCCAGGCCTCGCTGTTCCCGTACCAGGCCTCCGACATCGCCCAGTCCCTCGTCAACGGGGCCGAGCAGATGGGCTCCTTCCCGAGATGGACCGTCGCCAACAGCTCGACCGACCAGATGAACGGCGACAGCGTCGGCCCACTGCTGGCCTCTACCTGGGAGTTCGGCGCCCGTGACTGGGACGTCGACAAGGCGCTCGACATCATGATCGACAATATCGTCGGCCACAAGGCCGGCAAGCCGACCGGCGGCACCAACACAGGTGCCGGTGGTGCCAACGGGATGACCAACGTCCGGCTGCCCATCGTGGAGCGGCCCGGCGCGGACTACTACAACCAGTACCACTACGCGCCGCAGGTGCGCCCCTTCCAGGAAGACCACATGGTCACGGGCGCGTCGTACACGCTCGAGTACTCGGTCGACGACTTCTCCGTCGCCACGCTCGCGGCCGAGCGGGGCCGGAGGGACACCGCGAAGCAGTTCTACGACCGCGCGCAGTACTGGCAGAACCTGTGGAACCCGACGGCGAACGGCATCCAGCCGCGCGACTCCAACGGACGGTTCCCGGACAACGCCGACCCGAACCAGCAGTACCCAGCATCGTTCGGCTACCGCGGCAATGTCTACGACCTCGGCCAGCAGGGCTTCGAGGAGGGCAACGCCGAGCAGTACGTCTGGATGGTCCCGGACAACCTCGCCGGCCTGACCACGGCCATGGGCGGCAAGGGCGCGGCCGTCCAGCGCCTCGACACGTTCCTGTCGACCGGGCTGACGCGCGGCGCCAACGTGGGCGTCCCCTACATGAACCTCGACAACGAGCCGGACTTCGGCGTGCCGTGGATCTATAACTACCTCGGCCGGCCCGACCGGACCTCCGAGGTGGTCGACCAGATCACCCAGAGCCTGTACGGCTACCAGCCGTCCGGCTCCGAGCCGGGCAACGACGATCTCGGCGCGCTGGCGAACTACTACGTCTGGGCCGCGCTCGGCATGTACCCGGAGAGCTCCGGCTCCTCGGTCGTGACCTTCAACGCCCCAATGTTCGACAAGTCCGTCGTCCACCTCGGCAACGGCCACACGCTGACGATCAACGCCCCCGGGGCGCAGACCAACCGCAACTACCAGGCGGCCGACGGCCACAAGTACATCAACGCGGTCTCGATCAACGGCACCTCGACGTCGAAGTCGTGGCTCGACTGGGGGAAGCTGTCCCGGGACACCACGATCAACGTGTCGCTCGGCTCCACGCCGAACGCCTGGGGCACGGCCAACGCCGACCTGCCGCCGTCGTCGCAGTCGGGCTCGAAGCCGGTCGCGCTCAACGTCAGCACCGTCGGGTCGCCGACGCCCGGGGCGGTCGTTCTGCGGCCGGGCAGCGCCGGCGCCGCGCAGCTCGACGTCCAGCGGATCGGCTCGAGCGCCAGCGGCTTCGACGTCTCGGTGACGACCTCGAACCGGGGCATCGTCGCGGCCGGCGTCCCCGCGCAGTCGTTCGACGCGAACGGACGTGCTCATGTCCCGCTGAAGTTCACCGTCGACAAGGACCTGACCTCCGGGTACTACGACGCGACCGTGAAGGTCACCTCGGGCGGGGCGTCCACGTCGGAGAAAGCCATCCTGCGGGTGGTCCAGCCGGGTTCGCTCGAGGCCGGCCGCACCGTCACCGGCACTGCCCTGTACGACGCCCTCAAGGGCTCATTCGACGGCGGCAGCGGCGTGACGTGGTCCGGCGGCAACGGCACGAACATGGGCGACAACACGACGACCAACACCTACGACCGGAAGCAGCTGGCCTCCGTGGGCCTCACGCCCGGGGCGGTCAAGCACTTCACCGCCGACCACGTGCCGCTGACGGTGACCTGGCCGACGGCGCCCGTCGGGTTCCCGGAGGCTGCTCAGCCCGCGGCGGGCCAGACGATCACGCTCGAGCGCCCGACCGCGAGCTTCTCGCTCGTGGGCGCGTCGTACACCGGCAGCACGACCGTCCAGGCGTCGCTGCAGATCACGAACGGCAGGGACACGGACACGGTCACGTACCCGGTCGCGTTCTCCAACTGGATGCTGCCGTCGAACGTCGGCAACGTTCAGGACGGGACGCTCCAGCCGCAGTACGGCAACTCCGTCGTGGCGTGGATGCCGCACCGCCTCGCGCCCGAGACGGCCAACGACCCGGGTGCGTACCTGTTCGCGACGAAGCCATACGTGGCCCCAAAGGGCTGGAAGGTCACCTCGATCACGTTCCCGACCGACGGAACAGGCCAGCGAATCTTCGCGGTCGCGGGCGATGCCCCGACCGTCCACGCCAACGGCCAGGCCGCCGGCGGCGGCACCTCACGGTGACCGGCTCCGGGTTCGCGCCGGGCGAGCCGGTGGCGGTCTCGCTCGACACGACGCCGGTGGCCAAGTCCGTGCTCACGGCGGACACGCTCGGGAAGATCTCGGGCCGCATCTCGGTGCCGCTCGAGGTGGCCGGCGGGACATACCACCTCTCGGCGTCCGCGGCGTCGTCGCCGGCCGACGCGGTCGAGCCGCAGGCGGTCACGATCCACCACGGCGACCCGCCGGGTGGCTTCGACGGCTCCGGCCCTCGGGGGTGACGCCGAGGTCTCAGCAGCCCGGTGACCCGACGGTCCCCGGAGGCTGATCGGCTCGCTCTCGCGACCGTGGTGTGGCCCGTCCGGCCGATCCGGGCGGGCCACGCCACGGGCAGGCGGGCTGCCAGGGGGCGCCGCCGTTCCACGCGAACCAGGACTCGATATCCATCCAGGCCAACACGCGCGCGCCGGCGCGGTCGGCGTACGGCCCGCCGGTGTAGTGCACGGACAGCCGGTCGATGTCGGTGAGGTCGGGGTCGTCGACGAGCTGCGTCGCGCGCCCGTGCAGGCTGATATGGCGGTACCAGCGGATCCCGCAAGGCGGATCACCGCCGAAAAGTTCCGGACGATGCTGTCCCGCGAGGGGGAGCTGCCGGCGCAGGAGCCGGAGGTGTTCGACGAGCCCGGCGGGCTTCCGGATCCCTTCGATCAGTTCCAGCAGAACATCGGCTATGCGCGCCAGCTCGTCCGCGGAGGCCAAAGTCTTGAGCACCTCGGAGTCGGTGCCTTCGATGTTACCGACCCCCGAGCCTGTCGAAGTTCGCCTGCCAGCTCTCACCTGCCATCCAGCCAGGAGAGTCGGCCGTGATCGGCTACGTGTGTGAGGGCGGTAGGTTCGAAGATGCCCTGTACTGGCGACAGGGCATCAACCGCTACACCCGCCACTTCACTCTGAATCTGCGGCACGGCGACGCCGGAGACTCGATCAGTTGCTCAGCCGTCGAGGAGCATGCGGACGGGCTGGAGAACTCCGCGACCGAAGAGCTGATCTGGGACTATGAGGGGGATGACGTCATCATCACGCTGACCCGCGACTACCTGCGCCCTGGCCAGTCGGTCACCCTGCGCTGGACGGTGAGCCGTGAGGCTCTGAACTCCAGCTCATGCTGAACGCCGGCGCACCCGTGGAGCAGTGCACGGACCATGCCCGTTCGCGTGTCCCGTGGTGGAGCAACAGCCAGATAGCCGGGACGCTGGCCGACCGAAGCGCCGATCCACTCCTACGCACTTACATGTGGGCCTACGCTGCGGGCATCGACTGGTTCGCCAACCTCGCAGACGCTGACCAGGCAACCATCCGGCGAGTACTACACGCCTCATACCGCGCTCCGCTAACACCGGGCGACCTAGAATCCCTCTGGCCGCAAGGCCCCACCATCGGAGGCTCAGCCAGCACCGCACAGCCACAGAGCTGAACAGCCGGGGCGGCCCACAGGTGCCGTGCGTACTGCCCCTGGTGCACAGACAAGTACAACTGAACATGCCCAGTTGCCAGGCCAGGTCGTGTCCCGTTGGATCGCGTGCCTTACCAGGCCGGTCCCAGATCGGCGGACAGCCAGTGTTCCGGCCGCATGTAGATGGCGATGTGTTCGCCGAGCTGCGTGCGTTCGTACTCCAGGAAATCGGCGACCTTGTTCGGTGGTAGGTACCGCGCCGCCATTTCCCGCGAACGCTCGTCGCTACCTGCGGCGGTCCTGATGACCGGCCCGTCCACCGACACGTAGCGGATAGTTGGCTCGGTCCGCTGCACCATCAGGCTGAACCGGCCTGCAGCGTCGATCGCACGGGTCTTCCGCGAGCCGGGCTCCGTAAGCACCCACAGCTCACCGCCCGGGCTGTACTGGTACCAGATCGGCACGGTCAGCGGCGCACGATCCGGCCTCTCGACCACCGACAACGCACCGATGTGGGGTTCTGCCAGGAACTGTTCACGTTCTTCTACCGAGAGCGCCATAGGCCCGGATGCTAGCCAGCAGGTCTGTCAAAACCCCTTCTCGTCACTGGGTCGGCATCCGGCCGTCGTCGACACCGCGCCCGGTCAGCACCGCCCAGTGGCCCAGCAGCCACGGACAGGACCCCCGACCAGGCGCTCGTGCACGTTCACCTGTACCTCGCTGAGCACATTCACCCGTACCCCGACACGTACTGCGGGTGCGGTGCGATGTGCACCTCGGCTCCGTCGTCGAAGGTCAGGTGAAGGGCACCTTGGCGCGGCCCTCATCGCGGTACCAGCGACTCCAACGGTGCACCGCCTGCCGCGACACCCCGAACCGCTCGGCCACCTCGGTCACCGGCACCCCGGCGTGGACCTCGAGCACGGCCCGGTACCGCTGCTCCGTCATGGTCAACTCCACCAGCACTCGGCCGAGTGTCACGCATCAAGTGAAGCCCACCTGTAACGCATCAAGCGGAGTACGACATCGCCGGATGAGAACTTTCTCTACGTTTTGAAGGGCGCCCCGCTGGTGTTCACGCCACCGGTAATTTCGCCTTGAAAGAATCGCCGATCAACTGGAGTGAAAGGGGACGGCTCCGCGCAGGTCGGTAGGGAAGTGACGTCAAGATCCATCGCGCACTGTGAATCCGCCGGCTTCGACGAGGCGCATCCCGTTGGACGAGCGAGGTAGCTGGCTTCGGCCAACGCGTTTGTGCCTGACAGCAGCGGTGACAGCAACGACGCCGACCACCGCTTGCCGTGAACTCCGGCGGCGGTTGCCCGGCTCCATTGCGTTTCTAGGAGAGACGGGAAGATGACGTTGTCCGTCCAGTTCTTGCCCCGGCCGCTCTTTGTTCTTTCGCTTGCTGGATCTTGTGTATCGGGACACCTGATTTGGTCCGCAACGGCCATATGGACCGCCGTAGCATCGCGGTCGGGCCATTACTCATGGATTTAAGCGCTCAGCCTCGTAGCGCAGCCTCGATGCGGTGTCGCCGCGGGTGGCTGCCGCCGTTTCGTCCGCAGCCTTCAGCAGACGCCACTCGGGCAGCGGCGCCATCACGCCGTATCGTCGACGGGGGTGGGCACGCGGATGAGGAACAGGATGCGGATGCCGAGCCACAGCGCGGCCATCGCCGTTTGCGCGTACAGCACGTCCGGCCGCGGTGCCAGGTACGCGTGCGCCGCCCAGGACGCGCCGAGCACGATCCCATCCCCCAGCGCCATGGCCTCCTGAAGGTAGCGGAAGGTCCGCAAGTCGACGCGGTGGCTGAGGAGGACGCGCCCGTAGAAATAGACGAACATTGAGAACACCACCGCGGTCGACTGCTGCAAGAGCAGGTAGTCGGCGACGTCGTGCGGTCGCTTGCCCAAGAATCCGCCGAGGTATTCGGCCGGCGCGAGCAACCAGAGCAGGCAGGTGCCCAAGCAGATCGGGATCTCAACGGCGAACACGATCCGCCAGAGGCCCGGCAGGTCCGCTCGGACGGCGCGCGGCGGAATTGCGGGAGTGGCGTCGGCGGGCATCGTGCGAGCATTGCGCATGATCCTGGCGAGGGGTAGCGCTCGGCGAAGGGTCAGGGCATGGTGGGCACCGTCGACATGGTAGGAGCCGCGACATGCAGGACCAACGTCCGTCCGAGAGCCGCGCGCACGCCCTCGTCCGCTACCTCACGATCGTCCCGCAGGCGCACTACGCGGTGTTCGATGCCGATCTGAAGATGACGCTTTTCGAGCTGTTCCATACCAACCGGATCAGCCGCGTCGGACACGCAGTGTGCACGCCGATCGTGTGCTTCTCGGCGCTGGCGGCGCTCGCACAGGTCGTGCTCCCATCACCGCTCGATGCGCCGCACCTCTCGCTGGCGCTGCCAGTCGCTGCGCTGCTCGGCGCACACGGATACCTCCACGGCGGCCGCATCGGCGCGCTGACCACCGCGGTGGTAGCGATGATGACGCTCGCGGCGACCCTTTACGCCGCCGCCGGCATTCCGCACGCGCTCGCCCTCGCCGTGGGCGGGATGCTGCTCGCTGGCGCGCTCCAGACCTGGTCACACGCATTCGAGCCGGTGCCGCCGCCGCTGAGCGGGGAGCGCGACTTCCTCTCGCTGGCTGTTTGGCGGTCTCAGGCGTCGCCCGGCCGTAAGCTCGCCGCCGCAGCGCTCGCGACGACGGCGTTCATCGCGCTCGAGCTCCTGGCGTCATTCCGCATCCTGCCCTGCCAACTGCGCGCGTATGCGCTCGCGCTCGGTCGCGCACCCTCGGAACGCATCGTGCTCGACCGCAGGGTCACGGAGCTGCGCACCGCCTGGCCGTACTGATCACGCGGCCCGACATAGGGCGACCGAAGACTTTGAATGAAGGTCGGCGCCCCACGATGACCAAGGCAGCTAACCCGTCTCGGAGCGGTGCTGTACAGCCCCGGGACTACACGGGCCGTGCTCGGCAGATCGCGAGGCTTGAGGCCCTCCCATCCGGGGCGAACATGATCGAGCCGGAGCGCTGGTGTGCTCTGGAGTCGGGGAACGCCGGTTCCCACTTCGCTCTCGGGCAGGCGAGCGGAGACGAGGAGTTCTGGATTCAGTGGGTTGAGGGCGACTCGAACAATTGTCAATAGTTGTGGATCAAGTACGAAGCGCCGCTCACGCCGTGAAGTTGATCGTGATCTGGGCTGGTGGTGGATTCCTTTGGCGCGCGATCCCTGCCTCCTGCCGTGGGGTAGGGATCATGCTCCCGTCATAATCGGCCTATGGGAAAGAGCTACGAGCGGATAGACGGCAGGCTGCGTGCCTTCATTGAAGCGCAGCACATCTTCTTCACCGCGACGGCGCCGCTGGACGGCGACGGCACCGTCAACCTTTCGCCCAAGGGTCTGAACGGCTCGTTCGCCGTGCTCGACGAACTCACCGTGGCCTACCTCGATTTCGCCGGCAGCAACGCCGAGACGATCGCCCATCTGCGCGAGAACGGCCGCATCACCCTGATGTGGTGCGCCTTTGACGGTCCTCCCAACATCGTGCGTGTGCACGGCCGTGGAGAGCCGGTCCTCCGCGACGATGCGCGTTGGGCCGAGCTGATGGGCTACTTCCCAGACATCGACCCGACCCTGCACGGCCTGCGCGCGATCATCGTCGTGACCGCCGAGAAGATCCGCGATACCTGCGGGTACGCCGTCCCGTTCATGACCTATGACGAGGACCGCCCGCTGCACGCGTCGCGCTTCGCGCGTGAGACCGATGAGTCGCTCGACGTGTACTTCCAGAAGAAGGAGCACATCGCGACCAGCATCGACGGTCTTCCGGGGCTGCCCCTGCCGCTGCCACCGCTTCCGCGCACCGCATAACACCCGGCCGGTGGAGCGGACACCACGGCAACACGGCGGGGTTTGCCCGGGAGATGGTCATGCCAGGTACAACAGCGGCAGCACCTCGCTGATCTTCGGGCTCTTGCGGCACCATGGCGGCCCGCCCCGGCCGCAGTGGTGACCTAGATCCGGTCGGGAGATCGACGAGCTGACCCGGCGAATCAACCGCATCGAGGGCGCTCACACCGTGGCGCCCCTAAATGCCCCGCCAGGGCCTGACGCGGCGAACGCAGCGGCCAGGGAGGCCGACCAGCGACGGCAGGTGCCTCGGACGTTGCCTGTCCCGGGTCCTCGGCCGGCTGGCGGCAGCGGCTACTGACCAAGTCAGGCCACTGAGGTTCGACAACCCGCACGACAACGGGGGCGTCCCATGGAGACCGGGGCGCATTCGCAGAGGGGCAAGCGTGATCAAGACACTGTTCGCTACGGGAGCACTGCTGCTGGGCGCCGGATGCGGTAGACCTGCCGCGACTGCTGAGACCACGCCGACGCCGACACATCCTCCGATGGATGGCGGGGCGTTCGCCTCGCCCGCCGACCTCATCACCAAGGCCGGAACGACACTGCCGTGCTCCGGCGCCAAGGCGATCACGCCGTTCGGGGCGAATGCCCAGACGGCCTGCGATGACGGCGAGGTCGGCGAGGTCGGCGTCCGCGTCTACGTGGACCACAGCGGCGTGGACGACCAGACCAGCCTCCTCGGCTTCGCGGGCGGTGCGTGGCTGCTCACCGGCGAGAACTGGAGCGTGAACGCTCCGGAGACGACGCGGCAGGCAACCACGGCGAAGCTCGGCGGCCAGCTCATCCACGTGAAGCGCACGTCGAACTGCTGACGTAGCGGCGAGCGGGCGACATCAAAACCTCTGCGGGGAGCACGACATGAAGAAGACCATCACGGCTGCGGCCATAGTCCTGGCCGCGGCAGGGTGCGGTTCCTCCGACCACCGCGCGGCCGGCAACACCAAGCCCTCTGTGGCCTCGTCCAAGACGGCCTGCGACCCGGCCGGCGACTCTTGCATGCCGCCGGATCACCCCAGCACGAGCGCCATCGCGGTCCCGGTCCTGGAGGTGGGCAGGTCCATGCCCATCCAGTTGCCGACGTCCGACGGCACGGCGAAGCTTGAGATGACCGCGACGGCCCTCACGCTGCGGCACCCCAAGGGGATGGACAATCCCAAGGACGACCAGCTCTGCTTCGCGTTCAAGCTCAAGAACACGGGCTCGGTGGCCTATAAGGCCAACGACATGACCGCCGCGATCTCCTGGGTGTGGTTCGGCCTGGATGGCCAGCAGATGCACAACTCGGACGCCGCCGTCACCGGGGCATGCGAGGACCTCGGTAAGGAGAACTTCGGGTCCGACCAGGCCGCCCCGCGGCCGGGTAAGTACGCCACGGGCGTCTATGCCATCGCGGTGCCCAAGGCGCCCGGTGCGCTGGAGATCACCGACTTCGACGGCTTGCCGCTCTTCCGGCTGAACTATGGCCCACAGAGCGCTCAGGTGCCGATCGTCGCTCGGGCGCAGTAATGCAGGACGTCCTCTCTCAGATGGGACGCGGCGCCGCCTAGGTTCCATGAGGCGGCGGTGAAGAGGGCGGCCAGGCCGGCGGAGGCCCACCATGCGGCCTGCCAGTCGGCGACGGAGCGCACGATCACTACCAGTAGCCCGGACAGGACGATGCCGGTGATGTGGCCCGGCAGACCATGGCGGCTGTCGGGGGGCGCCTGCCGCGTACCGATCGGAGCTTGGCGATGCTGCGTGAGCGCAACCGCGCACTGGCCGGTGCCTGCCGGAAGGCTACGGGGCCGGCGTTCGAGCACCTGGACACGGCGAGCGCCGCGCGGGATCTGGACGCGGTACGGACAGCGCTGGGAGAGCGGAAACTCAATCTGTACGGGCACTCGTACGGCACGCTGCTCGGTCAGCAGTACGCCGCGATGTTCGGCGCGCACGTCCGGGCGGCGGTACTGGACGGAAATATGGATCACGTGCCACGCGTCGCGGGTTCGCGGTGACGGCCGCCAAGGCTTTCGACGAATCCTTTGACCAGTTCGCTCGCTGGTGTACCCGCAACCGTTCCTGCGATCTCGATGGCCGGCCGGCCGATGTCTACCGCCGGGTGCTGGGTAAGGCCCAGGCGGGCAAATTGGCTGGTACGGACGGATCTGGTATCAAATGGACCCCGTTCACCGTGGCCGGCCAAGTTGACGCGATGCTGTGGACGCCCTCCTGGGCCGCCGCGGCTTCCTTCCTGAAGACCCTCGACGCGGGCAAGCCTTGGCCGTCCGAGCCCGCAGGCGAGCTTCCGGCCGATGTCAACTACGCGGATCCGATCGTCTGCCAGGACTTCGCGATGCAGTACCCGAGCGGGTCCGCCCTGCGTACCGACCTCAAGGCCGCCGCGATCTCAGCGCCGCTGGTGGGGTACTCGCCCAACTCCATGAAGGCGATCCTCACCTGCAGGGCTGGCCCACCCCGGTACGCAACCTTCAATCCACGGCCACGAGCACCATGGCCGCCCCCATGCTCCTCGTAGAGAGCCGGTACGACAACGCGACTCCGGCGGTGTGGTCGCGTGAGGTCAAGCGACAACTCGGACCCAAGGCCAGGTTGATCATCCTGCGTGACTGGACGCACGGAATGAAGGTCTTTGGCAAAGGATGCGAGACGAAGATGATCAACGACTATCTCAACGGTCTCCGGCTGCCCGAATCCGATATCCAGTGCGGTTCCACGCCTTCCGCCACGGATTCAACCCCCTGAACCTGATCACCACCCCGGCGACGAGCATGCAGCGGCTCGTGGGGGCGGAGATACCAGCACTTATGCGCACTTACCAGATAGTTAGCGTTACGAATTATTCAAGGGTTGAGGTCGGCTGGTGTCATTGATCGGTATGCGGGATACCTCTTGAGTCGTGGCCCTGCGATCGGGTCACGAAGATTCACGATGTTGGGGGGAAACCAGTGCTCAAGAAGCTCACCGCAACAGGGATCCTGGCAGGGGCGGCCACGGGCGTCATCCTGCTCGGCGGTCCCGCTCACGCGGACCGTCTTGCTGCCAGCCCGTCAGCCGTCTCGGACGTTCCGGCCGCTTGCTACTCCATCACGCCCGGCTTCATCCCGCCGGACTGGTGTGCCAGCTATCTGCCGAATCCGTACTACCCGCCGACGACGTACTACCCGCCGGCCACGTATTACCCCGGCTACAACAACGGCTGGAACCGGTGGCACCACGGCGGGTGGGGCGGTTACCCGCACCACTGGCACCGTTAGTCCGCCGGCGTTGCATTCCTAAGCAGTAGGGGCCTGCCGCGACACCGCGGTCAGGCCCCCTCGGCGTTCTCAACATCAAAGCGCCAGCCGGTCCCCGAGCAGGAACACCAGCGACCACCGACGCGGCGGCTCCCGCCCACCAGGAAGATCAGGCGGCGGCCGTAGATTCCGGGCGGGGCGCACTCATGGCGTCTGCGCACGGGTACGGACTATTGGGGGCTCCCCGGGGCTCGGCACTCGGCCCTGGGATCGATCGAGGGGGACAGCCATGCCCGTCTACACCTGCACCATCGCCGAAGAGAGGTTGACCGCCGATCAGAAGGCCGCCGTGGCCGCCGAGATCACCCGCATTCATTCGGCCGTGACCGGAGCGCCCACGTCCTTCGTGCACGTCGTGTTTCAGCAGGTGCCCGCCGGCGACATCTTCACCGGCGGCCGCCCCTCAGGTCACCTGCTGGTCGCCGGTCTGACCCGGGCCGGGCGTGCCGACGCGGACAGGCAACGGCTGGCGGTCGACATCTCCGCTGCCTGCAGCCGCGCCACCGAGATTCCGGAGGGGCGGATCCTGGTCACGATCGCCGAGGTTCCGGCGAGGTTCGCGGTGGAGGGCGGACGGGTCCTGCCCGAGCCGGGGCTCGAGGGCGACTGGATGAAAGCCGGTTCTGAAACGGCTCCACGCTGACAATCGCCCTGGATGGCTGCCGCAGTTCAGACATACGGCACGATCGCTACGACCCCGGACCGATCGTGCCGTGGGTCTGAACTGCGGATCTCGGGGGCGGGCCGATGAGTTCTGCCGACGTGGTGAGTCTGCACCAGTGGACATCGGAGAATCTTCTGAAAGTGTGGCATTCATGACCGTGCCGGATACTCACCCCCTGGCCGTGCCGGGGACCGTGCTGCAGTACGACGTCCGGGGCAACGATTCCAGTGCCCAGCCGGTCTTGCTGCTCATCGGGTCACCGATGGGCGCCACTGGATTCGCCACCCTTGCCGGACATTTCACCGACCGTACGGTCGTGACCTACGACCCCCGCGGGGCGGAGCGCAGCAAACGTACCGACGACGCCACCGAGTCCACACCCGACGAGCACGCGGACGATCTGCACCGGCTGATCTCCACACTGGACGCGGGGCCGGTGGACCTCTTCGCCACCAGCGGTGGCGCCGTCAACGCCCTGGCTCTGGTGGCCCGGCACCCAGAGCAGGTCCGAACACTCGTGGCGCACGAGCCGCCGGCCTCCCGGGAACTGCCGGACCGCGAGCCGGTGCTGGCCGCATGCGTCGACATCCACCAGACGTACCAGCGCCGTGGGTACGGCCCGGCGATGGCGAAGTTCATCGCGCTCATCAGCCACGATGGCCCGATCCCGGGCGGGTACGCCGACCGGCCCGCGCCGAATCCCGCCGACTTCGGGTTGCCCACCGAGGACGACGGCTCCCGCGACGACCCGCTGGTCGGGCAGAACATGATTTCGTGCAACCACTACCAGCACGACTTCGACGCGCTTCGCGTGGCATCGACGCGGATCGTCGTCGCCGTCGGAGCCGAGTCCGGCCGGATGATCGCCGGACGCGCGGCCGTGGCCGTGGCCGAACGGCTCGGGACGACGCCTGTCACCTTCCCGGGTGGCCACGATGGATTCCTCGGCGGCGAATACGGCAGGACGGGCGACCCGGACGCCTTCGCCACCACGCTGCGCAAGGTCCTCACCAACTGATGGTCGACGCCTTCACAAGTGCCGGTCAGAAGCAGTGGCATCGCGGAGACCGGGGTCCTGATGTCAGGTTCCAGGTCAACCGCCCACGGGCTGACCGAGCCGTGGGTACGTGCTGAACTGCTCGGCATGGAACCCCCCGACTCCTCGACTGCCTCGCGGCCGTGCATCGTCATGGCGACGCAGTGACGCTGGCCGTTGCGCCCCCCGTCCACGACGGTGAGGCAAGCACGGTCGTTCCGCCGTTGATCACGGGTTGAGTGGCCGGGCCGGAGAAGTAGTAGGGGTACACAGGGTCGATCCGGCTGGCCTCCTCGAGCCGTTCGTCGAGTTCGGGCGGGAGCTCGAACTCGATTGAACGGAGGTTCTCCTCGAGCTGCTCGAGCTTGGTCGCGCCGACCAGGGTGGACGCCACGCCCGGGCGGCGGGTCACCCAGTTGAGTGCCACCTCCGCGGGGCTGCGGCCGATTTCGCGTGCGACCTCCGACAGAACGTCGACGATGCGCCAGGTTCTCGCCGTGAACAGCTTCGTGAATGTCGGATTGCCGGATCCGCGTACCCGCTCCAGCGTGCCGTCCGTCGCCATCGCCGCAAGCCGGCCGCTGCCGCGCGGCTGGGCTTCCTGTCCGCGCGTGTACTTGCCTGTCAGCAGCCCGTTCGCCAGCGGTGACCAGCCGATGATGCCGATGCCGAGATCGGCTGCGGCGGGCATGTGCTCATGCTCGATGGAACGTTCGGCGAGGGAGTATTCGAGCTGCAACGCGGCGATCGGCTCCCAGCCGCGCGCCCGGGCGAGCATCTGCGCCTTCACGGCGTACCAAGCCGGGACGTTACTCAGTCCGACGGCACGAACCTTCCCCGCGCGGACCAGCGCGTCGAAGGTCGACATCACCTCTTCCACCGGCGTGACCGCGTCCCACATGTGCATCCAGTACAGATCCACATAATCGGTCTGCAAGCGTCGCAGGGACGCATCCAGTGAGGCTCGGATGTTCTTTCGTCCGTTGCCGCCCGAGTTCGGGTCGCCGGGCGCCGTCGCGACGGTGAACTTGGTCGCGACGACCATCCGGTCCCGGGTGCCCGTCTCCTTCATGAACGTCCCCAGCAGCTCCTCGCTCCGGCCGCCCGCGTAGATGTCGGCGGTGTCGACGAGGTTGCCGCCGGCCTCCATGTAGCGCAGGAAGATCGAGCGGGCGAGGTCGGCTCCGGCGTGCCAGCCGCCGTCGCCGAAGGTCATCGCGCCGAGCGCGATGGGCGACACCCGCAGCCCGGTACGGCCGAGCAGGTGGTACCTCGTGAGCGTGTCATCGATCGTCATGGAGACTCCCTCTGGCCGTCGCGGGCCGCAACCGGAGATCAGCGCCCGCATCGGTCACTGTGCAACCTGGAGCGCGCTCAGGGTCAAACACGCGCCTTGACCTGGAGCCTGCTCCAGGTGCGATCCTCGGTCCCGTGACCTTCTACTCGCCCGGCCAGGTCGTCGACAAGACCGGCTTCAGTCTGGACACGCTTCGCTACTACGAGAGGATCGGGCTGCTCCAGGAGATCGGCCGGACCGCCGGCGGGCGACGCCGGTTCACCGAGACCGATCTGCTCTGGCTCCTTCTGCTGCGCTGCCTGCGGGACAGCGGAATGCCGATCGCGCAGATGCTCCGCTTCGTCGAGCTGACCCGCGGCGGTGACGACACCATCCCCGACCGCCTCACCCTTCTGGAGGAACACGACCAGCAGATCGACAAGCAGATCGCGCGACTACGCGCGAACCAGCAGCAGATCCAAACCAAGATCCGCCACTACCGCTCCAAGCTCCAGCCCGACCGTTGATCCAGGCCCGTGAGTTACGTCCGGCGGCTGCAGGCGTCCAGCGCGGCCTTGGCGCCGCCGTACGAGGTGCGCTCCGGTGTGCCGAGCGTGACCATGCTCGTGACGTTGACGATCCGGCCCCAGCCCGCGGCGAGCATTCCGGGCAGTGCCGCCTGCACACATCCTGCCCACCATGGGACTGCCGGAGTCCCGCCGCGACACCGCTGTCCGGCCCCTCGTACCAACGACGGTCCGAAACCTCGCGGTGGCCGTCAGCGCGAGCGCGTCTCCGGCGGCCCGTGCGTTCCTCCGACCAGATCGCCGCCCTCAGCCGAACCTGACTCCGACTTCTGGCGTGGGTGTCCTGCTCGCCGCGTGTGTGGTGTCCCTCCCCGCCTTGATCGTGCAGGGGCCGGCCGCGCGGCCGACGGGTT
Organism: Actinoallomurus sp.; assembly: GCA_025964685.1. Classification (GTDB taxonomy): domain Bacteria; phylum Actinomycetota; class Actinomycetes; order Streptosporangiales; family Streptosporangiaceae; genus Actinoallomurus. The sequence goes on from JAOPYG010000071.1 coordinate 15,768, forward strand.
CAGCCGAGGGCGCGGGTGTGCTCGATGTTCACGGCCTGCAGGGCGTTCGGGTCGAGGCCGAGGAGTCGCAGGATCGTCGGCGCGATCTGCGTGGTCTCGACCGCGTCGCCGTCCGTCCTGCCGTGGTGATGGGCGGCAAGGTCGCGCTGTGAGGTGACCAGGAGCGGCACGTGCCGGTCCTGTGGGTCGGCGCCGCCGTGCTCGGCGATCTTCGCCTTGTTCCCGGTGTAGACGACACCGTGCTGGACGAAGCCGAGGACGTCCGCATGGCGGGGGTCGCTCGCGGGGACGCCGAAGAACTTCGCCGCCTCGTCACCGGCGTAGACGGTCTTCAGCCCAGAGGCGCTCAGGGTCCGTGCCGCACCGGTCACGGTGTTCCCGGTAGCGGAGTGGGTCAGCAGGAAGGTCTTGGCGAAGGAGATGGCGGCCTGGGACCGGTCGCTCAGCCAGAGATGCATCGCGTCGTCGTCCGTGGAGGACGCGACCAGCTGGGCAGCGCCGGGGTGGGTCTTCGTCCACGCGGCGTTGAGCGCGTCGATGATCGGGCCGTCATCGATCCGGGTCAGGGCCGCGGGGTCGGTCGGCGACTGGCCGTGCTTGGCCGACAGGATGATCGTCGTGCTGTCCGCCAGGCCCTGCTTGCGGATCTCGGCCGTCATCGTGGCGACCGAGGCGTCGATGAAGTCGAGGGCACGGGACAGCAGCGGGCCCGGGGTGGTGCCGCCGGCCAGATAGCCGCCCTGGAGTCCGTTGGACGTGGGGAGCTTCTGGGCGGTGGACACGGTCTGGAAGTTCATCCCGAAGATGGCCGGGGTCCCGGTCTTGGCGGACCGGCTGTGGTCGTAGCCGTCGATCTCGTTCAGGATCGCCTTGAGCCGGTAGCCGTCGTACTGCTGAGTGGCGGCGTTGTCGGTGGTCCAGTCCGCGCCCGCCGGATAGCCGATGGCCTGGCTGTTGATCTCCGGAGCGAACAGGTCGTCAAGGCCCGTGCCGGATGGGCCGCCGAGGATCTCGTACGCCGGGTGCTTGTCCGACCAGGCCGTACGCAGGCCCCGCTTGTGCGCGACCTCGAAGACGGTGTTCACCTTCAGGTACTGATGCGGGTAGACGGGCTTGCACGTCTTCGGATCGACCGGCAGCTTGGCCGCGTTGATCAGTGTCCGCGGTGTTCCGGTCATCTTCAGGATTCCGCCGGGCAGGCCGCTGAGCCCCTGACCGGCGTCGAGCGAGGTCTGGTCCTTGTCCAGGTCCTCGGTGAAGTCGACCTGCGCGCCGGGAGCCACGCCGGCGCACTTCGTCGTCCTGGCGGGCAGGAGCGCGTGGTTGAAGGTGGCGTCGTAGTAGACGCCGGTCGTCTTCGGGTTGCCTCCCGTCAGCTGACCGATCATGCCCGGGAAGGAATCCGACGGCACCGGCGTCTGCGCGCCGGTGTAGTCGACGCCGGCGTTCGCCAGCGCCGCCAGCGCGGAGTTCGGGTGGGCGTGCACGTACCAGGCAAGGTCGGACTGGTGCATGCCGTCGACGGACAACAGCAGCACATGCGCAGCATGGCCACCACCCTGGCGCGGCGTCGAGGCGAAGGCCGGCGTCGCGGCCGCGGTCGCGAGCAGACCGGCGATGCCGAGGGCTGCCATCCGCTGGATAGGGATACAGAGCAAGACGATCCTCCAAGTGCGACGCGAACCTGTGCCGGCCGCCCTCAGAGTTGTATGGGTCTGTCGTATCGCGAGGTGAACAACTGGGGGAACTCCTGGCGAACGTCGGCGTCAGACCTCGCGTGGGACCTGGTCGTCGAGACGCATCAGGCCGAGCAGGCGGTGCACCGGGTCGCGGAAACCGGTGTTGCGATGGACGGCGATCATCGACATGTCGCGGTAGATCCGCTCCATCCGGGAGTCCTTCACCATCACCCTCGCGCCGGCGCTGCGGAAGATGTTGCGTTCCGTGGTCTCCCACGCCTGGACGATGACCTCGCGGGCGATGGCCGCGATGTGCTGGTCCTCCTCGAAGCCGAACGGGCCGCGGCCCGAGGCGGCGTCCTCGCACAGCTCCCGGCGCATCTGCGCGCAGCGCAGCAGTGCCGCCTCCGCCGTCGCCAGCTGGACGTTGGCGGCACCGAGCCAGCGTTGGTAGTCGGGATCGGTACTACGCGGGACGATCGGCGGCAACGACGTGGGCCGCGTGCGCGTCAGCCGTTCGTACTCATCCAGCGCGTTGTACCCCGCGCCGACCGTGATCGCGGCGAGGGTCATGGAGAAGACCCCGGCATTCCTCCCCGCGTACAGCGGGTTTCCATGCAGGCGCAGGCCCGGAGTGCCGCCGCTGACGTCGATGTCGAGCATGTTGGTGCGCTCGAGGACCCAGTGGTCGGGCACGCGTCCGCCCTGGAAGACGATGCTGTGCGAGCCGCTGCCACGTAGGCCCAGCTGGTCGCCCCAGTCATCCAGCATCGTCCACTCGTCACGTGGGGCGAGGAACAGCAGCATCTCGTTCTCGGCGTCCTCCGGAGCGATCCCCTCGGGGATCGCCTGGCCGAGGAAGTGTGTGGAGTAGGGGATCCCGGAGCAGTAGCCGACCTTGCCGTCCAGCCGCCAGCCGCCTTCCTCGCGCCTGGCGATGACGCCCGGCGCGGCGACCGAGGCCGCGCGGAACTCCTCCGTGCCGCCGAAGACCTCCGCCTGGGTCCGCTCGCTGAAAGAGGAGGCGACCTGGAGAGCGTGGGCCGCGGCGAGGCCGAAGCACCAGGCGCTGGACACGCAGCCGCGGGCCAGCTCGATCAGTACGCGGACGTACGTCGACACGTCGAACTCATAACCCCCGTACCGTCGCGGAATGTAGATCCGGTAGAGGCCGGCCGTCTGGAACGCCTGATGTATCTCCGGCGGGTAATAGGTACGTTCCTCGGTGTCGGCCTGCAGCTCGATCAGCCGGGGACGCAAATCCCGAGCACGCCGTACCAAGTCCTCCGGGGTCAGGTCGGGCTCTGAGGGAACGGCGTTCACGTCGTGCGTGACGGCCACGGGTGATCCTCCTCGGGCGCGTGAGGTGACGCGGAACCTCAGTCTTCCCACGGCGGGACCGCCCTGTCTCCGGGGCTACACCAAGTTGTTACAAATCACCTCTTCTCCCCCTGACGAGAGGTGTCAAGCGGAATGGCGTATCCCTCGCACGGCCGAACGGCGGGGGGTGTGAGGTTTTCCACACTGGTCGACGCGGCGGCGTGGCACGCGCCGCGGCCTTCCGCACGGGCGGTGAGCCGGCCGGCCTTGACGCGTACGGCGGTCTCGGTGGCGTCGCTGACCGCGGACACGCCGGCCGCTCTGGCAAGGGTGCCCGACGCGTCGTGGATCACCTGGAGCCGCGGCCATGCCGAGCGGGGGAAGGCCTGGCGTAGGACGCCGCACAGATCGGCGAGTGCCAGCCGCGCCAGCGGCGCGAGCTCGTCGGGGTCGCTGGTGACCAGGACGGCGGTGACCGTGGCCTCGGGCGGCGCGGCCCGTACGGCCTCCTCGGCGGCTTCGAGCCGGTGCAGCCCGAGGATCGCCACGACGCCGTCGTCCGAGAGCCGTGCGGGTTCGCCGCGTACGGCGTCCACCGCGCGGGGCGGGGACCACGGCTCGTCGACCGGGTGCGCCTGGGGGACGTACGGGATGTGGGGCGGGGGCCAGCCGTCGTCCAGTTCGAGATCCGCCAGTTGTTCACAGGCGCTGACGATGTCGAAGGGTTCGACGAAACCGGGAGCGGCGTAGGCCATCTGGCTCGCGCCGTGCAGCGTGGTGAGCACGGTCTCCGCGACGCGCACCAAGCGGCCGTTCGTACGCGGGCGTAGGCGCTCCAGAGCGAGGCCGAGCAGGATCGCGTCCAGCTTCATGAGCTGCGCGAACGGCTGTCGAGTCCGCTCGTCGGTGAGGACTTCGGGCATCAGGTCCATGCCGAGGCGGGCGGAGCCGTCGGTGGTGAGCGGGAGCCGGGTGACCCAGACGCGGCCGACCGCGCCGAGTGCCGCGCGGGCGGTGTGGCCAGGGTCCGGCTGTGGCGGGTCGGGCGCGTTCTCGGCGAGGTCGGCCAGGACCGAGAAGTAGAGGGCCCGCTTGCCGGGGAAGTTCGAATAGACCGCACCGCGGGTGAGCTCCGCGCGTTCGGCGATGCTGTCGATCTTGGCGTCGCGGAAGCCTCGCTCGGTGAACTCGTCCCGGGCCGCGACCAGCACCTTCGCGCGGTTGCGCTCTTGCGCTTCTGCCCTGGTGAGCCGGCCCATCGCCCTCCTCGTGCTGGATTTGCCGCGTGGCCGGAACCAAGATACCTTCACCATTCAGATGATGAGATCATGTGTTGACAGCATCTGGATGGAGTGCCCATGACTGAGATCCCCGACATCGACCTGACGAACCTCGAGGTGCTGCGCGATCCCTTCGCCGCGTACGGGCGGGCACGCGAACGGGCGCCGCTGGCGCGGATCCTCGCTCCCGGCCTCGGCACGATGTGGGCGCTGACGCGGTACGACGGCGCGAAGGCGATGCTGAGCGACCCGCGGTTCGAGCTCAACGCCGACAGCTACATGCGGCCCGACGTCCCCGAGAGCTGTCTCGTCTACATGCGGACCATGCAGGAAATGGAGGGTCCGGAGCACGCGAGGCTGCGCAGGCTGGTCGCGCCGGCGTTCACCGCACGCCGTGCGGCGGAGTTCCGTCCGCGGATCGAGCCGATCGTCCAAAGGCTGCTCAACGACCTGCCGGGCCACGCCGAGCAGGGCGCGGCGGACCTTCTCCAGCACTTCGCGCGACCGCTGCCGATGGAGGTGATCTGTGAGCTCGTCGGCATCCCCGAACCCGACCGCCCGCGCTGGAGTGAGTACGGCGCCGCCATCGCGACAGGGGCCGGCCAGAGGTTCGCCGAGGCCATCCCGAACATCATGGAAGACGCCAAGGCGGCGGTCGCGCGCCGACGGGCCGAGGCCGGTGACGACCTGCTGTCGGACCTCATCCGCACCCAGGCCGAAGACGGGGACCGGCTCACTGACACCGAGATGGTCACCCTGGTCTGGCAGCTCGTCCTGGCGGGTCAGACGCCGACGAACCTCATCGCCAACGCCGTAGACGTTCTCGTCTCTCACCCCGACCAGCTCGCCGCGCTCCGCGACGACACCGGCCTCATGCCCCGCGCCGTGGAGGAGCTGATGCGCTGGTGCGGCCCGCAACTGCTGTCGATACCCCGCTACGCGCGGGAGGACGCCGAGATAGGCGGGGTGCTGGTCCGTACGGGCGAGCGCGTCACCGTCGCGATCGCCGCCGCCAACCGCGACCCGCGCGCGTTCACCGACCCGGACCGGCTGGACATCGGACGAGCCGCGGGGCCGGCGGGCCACCTCGGCTTCGCCCATGGCCCGCACTTCTGTCTGGGAGCATCGCTGGCCCGCGTACAGACGGAGGTGGCATTGATGGCGCTGCTGCGCCACTTCCCCGACCTGGCACTCGCCGACGGTCCAGAAGAAGGGCGGCGTGCCCTGGACCCGGGCACCTGGCGCCTGACGTCACTACCCGTGGCCGTTCACGCCTGAGCGGGACGCGACCGGCCTCGTCTGACCGGCCAGGGTCTCCGCGACGTGGAGCGCGGGGCTCGCCCCGAATCGGGTCCGCGGCGATCGACTCGATTTTCCCTCCCAACGATCCACCGCATCAGGGCCCCGGCAAAGTCGTTAGGTGATGCCAAGTAGGGCCAGGGGCGGGTGCTGTCGCGGCCGTGGTGGCGGTTGGCCATGACCTGGGTCGCGACTCCTTGCACGATCCTCTCGCACGGGCGGTCAGCGCGAGTTCTGTGTTTCAATCGTGACATGTCTCTGGACGAGCTTCGCGAGCTGCTGGAACGGCATGTGCGTCCCGATTTGACCACTGCCATCGACGGCGTCCGGATCTGCAAGATCGACCATGCCGCTTCGCCGGAGTCCTCGATGTCCGGCACGGTGCTGGCGGTCATCGCCCGGGGCGGCAAGCGTCTCGCGCTGGGGGACCGAGTGTA
>JAOPYG010000163.1 GCA_025964685.1 Actinoallomurus sp.
CCGCGCGGCGCCGGCCCGGGCAAGACCGGAAAGAGCGGCCCGGCCGGCCGGACGGCCGGGCCGCGTACTCCCATGCCCCGTGGGGGAGCGCGGGGTGCCGCGACCAAGCCGCCGCCTCGGCGCAAGCCGCCGCGTCCCGCGCCGCCGCCGCGGCGCCCGCCGCAGCGGCCGCGCGGGCTGATGATCCGCCGCGACCCGGTCAGGCGGCTCAACGTCGGGCTGCTGCTGGTCGCCTTCGTGCTGTCGCTGTTCGCCGGCCGTCTGGTCCAGCTGCAGGCCATCGGCTCGAAGGGGTACGCCGCCAAGGCGGTGCGCCAGCGGCTGGCCAAAATAGACCTTCTGGCGGTACGTGGGCCCATCACCTTCGCGCAGGGCCAGCCTCTCGCGATGACGGTCGACGCCGAACTGATCTACGCAGACCCGGCCATGGTCCCCGCGGAAGACCGGCCCCGGATCGCCTCGACGCTCGCACAGATGTTCAACCTCAACCAGGCCGACCTGCTCCAGAAGCTCATCCCCCGGTCCGACAAGGACCAGTTCCGGGAACTGGTCGACCACGTCGAGCCCGACCGGGCCCGGATGGTCACCGCGATGGACTTCAAGGGCATCAGCACGAGGCCGGAGTACCGCCGCGTCTACCCGGGCGGCAGCCTCGCGGCCAACGTCGCCGGCTTCGTCAACGGCGACGGTGACGGCGGCGCGGGTCTGGAATCGAGCAGGAACACGATGCTCAAGGGCAAGAGCGGCTGGCAGAGGGTCGAGCTGAGCGAGACGGGCCAGCGCATCCCCATGGGCGAGGACGAGATGACCAAGCCGATCCCCGGCAAGGGGATCCGGCTGACCCTCGACCGCGACATCCAGTGGAAGGCGCAGGACGCCATCGCCAAGCAGGTCAAGGCCACCGGCGCTCAGAGCGGCAGCGTCGTGGTCATGGACCCGCGCAACGGGCAGGTCCTGGCCATGGCCACCGCACCGACCTTCGACCCGGCGACGTACTACAAGGCCCGGCCGGGCGACCTGGGGAACCGGGTGGTGCAGGAGGGCTTCGAGCCCGGCAGCACCAACAAGGTCATCACGGCCGCGGCGGCGATGGAGGCGGGGGGGGTCACGCCGTCCACCGTCTTCAGGGTGCCGGACCACATCACCCGCTACGACCGCACCTTTCACGACTCCGAGTCGCACGCGCCGGAGAACCTCACCTTCGGCGGCGTGCTCGCCAAGTCGAGCAACGTCGGCACGATCATGGCCAGTGAGCGGGTCACGGCGACGCAGCTGTACCAGTACCTGCGGGCCTTCGGCTACGGCCAGACGACCGGCGTGGGGCTCCCCGGCGAGAGCGCGGGCATCCTCAAACCCGTCGGCCAGTGGTCGGGCACCGACCGCTACCCGATCGCGTTCGGACAGTCGGTCTCGGTGAACGCCCTGCAGATCGCGAGCGTCTACGCCACGATCGCGAACGGCGGCGTGCGCGTGACGCCGAACCTCATCGCCGGCACCACCGACGACAAGGGCGCCTTGACACCGTCGGCCCGCCCGGCCGCGCGCCGGGTGATCAAGCAGTCCACGGCGAGTGAGCTGACCAGGATGCTCGAAGGCGTCACCACCAAGGACGGCACCGCGCCCAATGCGCAGATCGCCGGCTACCGGGTGGCGGGCAAGACGGGCACCGCGCAGAAGGTCAACCTCCGCTGCGGGTGCTATGTCGGCGGTGGCTACACCTCGACGTTCGTTGGTTTCGCGCCGGCCGACAGCCCGCAGCTCGTCGTCGAGGTCGTGCTGCAGAAACCGCAGAAGGGATACTACGGAGGCGAGGTCGCCGCGCCCGTCTTCAAGGACGTCATGGGCTTCGCGCTGCAGAGCCGGCGGATACCTCCGACCGGCAGTAAGTCTCCGAAGATCCGAATCTACGCAGACCACCGGTGACCGGCGGTACTCTCTCCGCCGTGTCCAACAGACCCGATCCGATGCGTCCCAAGTCGGTGCCCGCCCGCTCGTTGTCCGGGCTCGTTTCCCTGCTCGGCCTGAGCGAGCAGGGAGGACCCATGCGTGGGATGGTCACCGGGGTCACGCACGACTCCCGCAAGGTCGTACCTGGCGACCTGTACGCCGCCCTGCCGGGCAGCCGTTTCCACGGCGCCGTCTTCGCCGAGCAGGCCGCGGGCGCGGGGGCCGCCGGGATCCTCACCGACCATGAGGGCCGCATCCGCGCCGAGCGCGCCGGCGTACCGGTGCTGGTCGTAGACGACCCGCGTGCGGTGCTCGGCGAGGTGGCCTCGTGGGTGTACGGCCGGCCGGTCCGTGACCTGGCCCTGCTGGGAGTCACCGGTACGAGCGGCAAGTCCACCACGACGTTCCTGCTGGAGGCGGGGCTGCGGGCGGCCGGGCACGAGACGGGCCTGATCGGCGGCATCGAGATCAGGGCCGCGGGGGAGACCCTGCCGAGCACCATGACCACGCCGGAGGCCACCGACCTGCACGCGCTGCTGGCGCTGATGCGGGAGCGTGGGGTGACCGCGGTGGCCATGGAGGTGTCGAGCCACGCGCTGGACTTCGGGCGGGTCGGCGGGGCCTTCTACGAGGTCGCGCTGTTCACGAACCTGTCCCAGGAGCACCTCGACCATCACGGCACCATGGAGGAGTACTTCGCCGTCAAGGCGAGGCTGTTCACACCGGAGCTCAGCCGGCTCGGCGTGGTGAACGTCGATGACTCCTGGGGCCGGCGGCTGACCCACATCGCCAGGGTCCCGGTGACCACCTTCTCGGCCGACGGCGACCCCGGCGCCGACTGGCGGGCGGCCGACGTCCGCCTGACGCCCTCCGGCAGCACGTTCCGTGTCGTGGGGCCCGGTGGCGTCGAGGCCGAGGCGAGCCTGCCACTGCCCGGCCCGTTCAACGTCGCGAACGCCCTGGGCGCCATCGTGGCCCTGGTGGAGTCCGGCATCGCGCTGCAGACGGCGGTCGAGGGCATCGCGGCCCTGCCCGGCGTGCCGGGCCGTCTCGAGCCCGTGGACGAGGGCCAGGACTTCACCGTCCTCGTCGACTACGCCCACAAGCCCGGCGCGGTCGAGGCGGTCCTCGGCACCCTGCGCCCGCTGACGGACGGCATTCTGACCGTCGTGCTGGGCTGCGGTGGCGACCGTGACCGGGGAAAACGCCCGGTCATGGGGGAGATCGCGGCGCGCCGGGCCGACGTGGCGGTGTTCACCAACGACAACCCCCGCACCGAGGACCCTTGGGTCGTTCTCAACGCTATGGTCGGGGGAGTACTCACCGTGCCGGAGAACGAACGGGCGCACGTCATCGTGGAGCCCGACCGGGCGGCGGCGATCGCGCTGGCGGTCGGCCGTGCCCGGCGGGGCGATGTCGTGCTCGTCGCGGGCAAAGGTCACGAACAGGGGCAGTACATCGCCGGTGAGGTCTTCCCCTTCGACGACCGTGAGGTCGTCCGGCGCGCGCTGCGCGTGCTCCGGGAGGGCTCTCGCGGTGAGGGCACGGACACAGCGGCCGCAGTGGCCGATGACGAGGAGCAGTTTTGATCCCACTCGCGCTCGCGCGGATCGCGGAGATCACCCGCGGCAGGCTGGACGGGGCGTCCCCGGAGACCGTCGTCAGCGGCCCGGTCGTCATCGACTCGCGTAAGGCCGAGCCGGGCGCGCTGTTCGCCGCCCTGCGGGGCGAGCGCTCCGACGGCCATGACTTCGCCGGCGAGGCGGTCGCGGCGGGCGCGGTGGCGGTGCTCGCCGAGCGTGAGGTCGGCGCGCCCGCCGTGGTCGTGGACGACGTCCTGGCGGCGATGGGCGCGCTCGCCCACGCGGTCGTGGAACGGCTCTCCGGCGTCACCGTCATCGGCCTGACCGGCTCGGCGGGCAAGACCTCCACCAAGGACCTCCTGTCCCATCTCGCCGCGCGCCTGGGCCCGACGATCGCGCCCGCGGGGTCGTACAACAACGAGATCGGCCATCCGCTCACGGTGCTGCGGGCCGGCGAGGACACCCGCTACCTCGTCCTGGAGATGGGCGCGCGCGGCCTCGGTCACATCACGCATCTCACCCGCATCGCGCCGCCGGACATCGGCATCGTCCTCAACGTCGGCAGCGCGCACATCGGCGAGTTCGGCAGCCGCGACGTCGTCGCCAGGGCCAAGGGCGAGCTGGTCGAGGCGTTGTCCGCGCAGGGCACCGCGATCCTCAACGCCGACGACCCCCTCGTACGCGCGATGGCCGCCCGCACCTCCGCGGTGGTCGTGACGTTCGGCCGGGGGCCGGAGGCGACCGTGCGCGCGGTCGACGAGACGCTCGACGACGCCGGCCGGTCCCAGTTCACGCTGGTCACGCCCGAGGGCTCGGCGCAGGTGAGCCTGCGGCTGCACGGCGCGCACGCGGTGGCCAACGCGCTCGCGGCGGCGGCGGCGGCCCGGCGCCTCGGCATCCCGGTCGGCGAGATCGCCGAGGCGCTCTCCAAGGCCGAGCCGGTGAGCCGCTGGCGGATGGAGGTCACCGAGCGTCCCGACGGTGTGACGGTGGTCAACGACGCCTACAACGCCAACCCCGAGTCGGTCCGCGCCGCCATCGACACCGTCGTCCACATGGCACGGGAGGGCCGCGCCTTCGCGGTCCTCGGCGGAATGGCGGAGCTGGGCGCGTCGACGGTCAGGGAGCACGAGAAGATCGGAGCCTACGCCGCACGCCGCGGCCTGGCCGGTCTCATCACCGTCGGCGAGACCGCCGCGGCCGTGCTGAAGGGGGCCGAGCAGGTGCGGACATGGACGGGAGAACGCGTGCAGGTCGAGGATGTCGGTGCGGCGGTGGCCGCGCTGGCCGAACGATTGCGGCCGGGTGACGTGGTGTTGATCAAGGGATCGCGCGTCGCCGGGCTGGAGAGGGTCGCCCAGGCCGTGCTGTCGGCCGCGCCGCCCGAGGGGAGTGTCGACGCGTGAGGACCATCCTGGTCGCCTCGGCCCTCTCGTTGATCATCGCGTTGCTGGGCACGCCCGTGTGGATCCGCCTCGTGCGCAAGCTCGGATACGGGCAGATGATCCGCGAGGAGGGTCCGCAGGCGCACCTCGGCAAGCGCGGCACGCCCACGATGGGCGGCACCGTGTTCATCGTGGCGGCGCTCGTCGGGTACGCCATCGCGCACCTGGCGACGACCACGCGGCCGACCGTCTCCGGCGTGCTCGTGCTGCTTCTCATGACCGGCCTCGGCGTCGTCGGGTTCGTCGACGACTACATCAAGGTCTTCAAGCAGCGCAGCCTCGGCCTCCGCAGCGGCGCCAAGATGATCGGCATCATCATCATCGGTGTCGGCTTCGCGCTCCTGTCGCTCCGGTTCCCCAACGGCTACGACATCACCCCGGCCACCACCCACCTGTCGTTCCTGCGCGACTTCGGCCCGTCCATCGGCCCGTACCTGTTCGTGCTCTGGGCGCTCGTCATGATCGCCGGGACGTCCAACGCCGTGAACCTCACCGACGGGCTCGACGGCCTCGCCGCCGGCGCGGTCGGCACGGTCCTGGGCGCGTACGTGCTGATCGGCAACTGGCAGCTCCGCAACAGCTGCACCGAGGTCGCGCTCGCCCCCAACTGCTACACGGTCCGCGACCCGCTCGACCTCGCGGTCGTCGCCTCCGCCGTGCTCGGCGCCCTCGTCGGGTTCCTGTGGTGGAACGCGCCGCCGGCCAAGATCTTCATGGGCGACACCGGGTCGCTCGGCCTCGGCGGCGTGATCGTCGGGCTGGCCGTGATGACCCGCACGCAGATGCTGTTCGTCGTGCTGGGCGGGCTGCCCGTGATCATCACGCTGTCGGTGATCATCCAAGTCGGCTTCTTCAAGATGACCCGAAGACGGGTCTTCAAGATGGCGCCACTGCAACACCACTTCGAGCTGTCCGGCTGGGCGGAGACCACCATCGTGGTGCGGTTCTGGCTGATCTCCGCGCTCTGCGTGGCGACCGGGCTCGCGCTCTTCTACATCGAATGGATGCCCAACCATTGACGGGCCTGCATGCGCGCGGCGCTGAGGCGGCCTGGACCGGCCGCGCCGTCTGCGTCGCGGGCGCCGGAGTATCGGGCCAGGCGGCCGCGCGGGTGCTCGCCGCGCGTGGCGCCCGGGTCACACTCGTCGACGCCCGTGCCGACGAGGCGCTCCGCGACAAGATCGACGTGGCCGGCGTCACCGTCCGGCTCGGCGACGGCGACACGCTTCCCGACGGCACGGACCTGGTCGTCACCTCGCCCGGCTGGCGGCCGGACGCGCCGCTGCTCGCCGCCGCGGCCGAGGCCGGCGTAGAGATCATCGGAGAGGTCGAGCTGGCCTGGCGTCTGCGGGGTCCGGCCGCCGCCCCCTGGCTGGCCATCACCGGCACCGACGGCAAGACCACCGTCGTACGGATGCTGGCGTGCATGCTCGCCGCCGCCGGTCACCGTACGATCGCCGTCGGCAACGTCGGGACCCCCATCGTCGAGGCCGTCGCAGGCGAGGGCACCGGAGCCGCCGAGCCGTACGACGTCCTGGCCGTGGAGCTGTCGAGCTTCCAGTTGCACTGGTCCAGCTCGGTGCGGCCGTACGCCGCCACCGTGCTCAACCTCGCTCCCGACCACATCGACTGGCACGGCTCACTCGAGGCCTACGCCGCCGACAAGGCCAAGATCTTCGCCCCCGGCACCCTCGCCGTCGTGAACGTGGACGACGAATGGTCCTCCCGCCTCGGCGAGCGCGCCGAACGCTCGGTCGGCTTCACGCTCGGCTCGCCGCGCGCCGGCCAGCTCGGTCTCGTGGAGGACCTGCTGGTCGACCGGGCGTTCACCGCCGACCCGGTGCGCGAGGCGGCCGAGCTCGCCCAGCTGACCGACGTCAAGCCGTACGCCCCGCACAACGTGGCCAACGCGCTGGCCGCCGCGGCGCTGGCCCGAGCGTTCGGCGTCCCCGCCGAGGCCGTACGCGAGGGGCTGCGGCGGTTCACCCCCGACCCGCACCGGATCGAGCTGATCGCGACCGTTCGCGACGTCGCCTACGTCAACGACTCCAAGGCCACCAATCCGCACGCCGCCGCCGCGTCACTCGCGGCGTACCGCTCGATCGTGTGGATCGCGGGCGGCCTGCTGAAGGGCGCCGACGTCGAGGACCTCGTACGCTCGTGCGCCGATCGGCTGCGCGGCGTGGTCCTCATGGGCCGTGACCGGGAACGGATCGCGACGGCACTTGCGCGACACGCGCCGAATGTCCCGGTGGTCGATGTCGCCCACACCGACACTGGGGCGATGGACCGCATCGTCACCGCAGCCACCGCCCTGGCGCGGCCCGGCGACACGGTACTGCTCGCGCCGGTGGGAGCCTCCTTCGACATGTTCACCGGCTACCCGGCGCGCGGCGAGGCCTTCGCCGCCGCGGTGAGGCGCCTCACCGCGCCGTGAGCGGGGACGCGAGCCGCCGCCGCTCCGGCGGGCGGCGAGCCGTGGAAACAGTGGGCGGGCGAGCCGCGAGGAGAGTGAGCGTGCCATGAGCGTGGGCGAGGTGAGGATTCATGCCCAGGACGAGGACCAGTCCGGGCCGCGCGGCTGGATCTCGGCGGCCTCCGGCCTGCTCGACCGGCCCCTGACCTCGTACTATCTGGTGCTCGGCTGCTCAATGCTGCTGCTCGCGCTCGGCATGGTGATGGTCCTCTCGGCCTCCAGCATCCACCAGTACCAGTACACCGGCTCGGCGTTCACGCTGTTCGAGAAGCAGGCGCTGTGGGTGGCCATCGGCCTCCCGCTGATGTGGCTGGCGGCCCGCACGCCGGCGAAGATCTTCCGCATGCTGGCCTATCCGCTGATGCTGTTGTCGGCGCTGGCCCTCGCCGTGGCGCTGGTCCCCGGTCTGGGGCAGAGCGTCAACGGGGCGCAGCGCTGGATCAGCTTCGGCGGCCCGTTCCAGCTCCAGCCGTCCGAACCCGCCAAGCTCGCCCTGATCCTGTGGGGCGCCGACCTGCTGGCCCGCAAGGAGAGGCTCCGCCAGCTCACCGAATGGCGTCAGCTGCTGATCCCGCTGCTGCCCGGCGCGGGCGTGCTCGTTCTGCTCGTCATGCTCGGCAGCGACCTCGGGACCACGCTGGTGCTGCTGACGATCTTCCTGGCTCTGCTGTGGGTCGTGGGCGCCCCTGGCAAGCTCTTCGTCGGAATGGCCGGCGTCACCGGCATGCTGGTCTCGATCCTCATCCTGGTGGAGCCGTACCGCATGCGGCGCCTGACCGGCTTCCTCGACCAGTCGGGCAACCAGCTCAGCACCAACTACCAGAGCATCCAGGGCCTGTACGCCATCGCCTCGGGCGGCTGGTTCGGCACCGGCCTGGGCGAGGGCCGGGCCAAGTGGAACTACCTGCCCCACCCCGAGACCGACTTCATCTTCGCCATCATCGGCGAGGAACTCGGCCTGATCGGCACTCTCGTCGTCCTGGGACTGTTCGGGCTGCTCGCCTACGCCGGCCTGCGGATCGCGAGGCGGGTCAGGGACCCGTTCATGCAGCTCGCGGCGGCCGGCGCGACCGCCTGGCTGGCCGTTCAGGCGATCGTGAACATCGGCGCGGTGATCGGCGTCCTGCCCATTACGGGTATCCCTCTGCCAGTGGTGTCGTACGGTGGGTCAGCATTGATCCCTACGCTGATCGTTTTGGGCATGCTGTTGTCGTTCGCCAAGCGCGAGCCCGGCGCCCGGCAGGCCTTGGCGGCGCGTGGTCCCGGCCCGGTCGTGCTGGCTCTAAGCTGGCTCGGCCTGGCAAAGCGCTGAAGATAGGCGTCCGTTTCGGGTGAGCAACAGTGAGCGACCAGCAAACATGGAGCGATCCCACCGCAGCGATCGGAGTGGATGGTCGAGGTACACGGCCGTCCGCGTAGCGAGTGAGGAGGGTTGAGCGACCGATGAGCAGGAGTGCGAGCATGAGGGTTGTCGTGGCCGGCGGCGGCACCGCAGGACACATCGAACCCGCCCTGGCGCTTGCCGACGCGCTGCGCCGCGAGGACCCCGGGGTCCAGGTGACCTGCCTGGGGACCGAGCGGGGCCTGGAGAACAGACTCGTACCCCAGCGGGGGTACGAACTCGCGCTGATCCCGCCCGTGCCGTTGCCCCGTACGTTGACGCCGCGCCTGCTGACCGTGCCGGGCCGGCTCGCCGGCGCGATCAACGCCGCGGCGAGCGTCCTGGACCGTACCGAGGCCGACGTGATGGTCGGTTTCGGCGGCTATGTCGCGACGCCCGGTTACCTCGCCGCGCGCCGTCGCAAGGTGCCGATCATCGTGCACGAGGCCAACCTCCGGCCCGGCCTCGCCAACCGCCTGGGCGCGCGGTTCACCGAGCACGTCGCGGTGGCCGCTCCGGACACCCCGCTGCCGCATGCCCAGGTCATCGGCATCCCGCTGCGCCGGGAGATCGCCACGCTCGACCGGCTCGGCATGGGCGACAAGGCGCGGGCGCACTTCGGCCTGCGTTCGGATCTGCCCACGCTGCTGGTCTTCGGCGGATCGCAGGGGGCGCGCTCGCTCAACCGCGCCATGAGCGACGCGGTGCCCTCGCTGCGCGCCGCCGGCATCCAGATCCTGCACATCGTCGGCCCGAAGAACGCCAGCGAGCCCGAGGTCACCCCGGACGATCCCGCGTACGTGATGCTGCCGTACTGCGACCGGATGGACCTGGCGTACGCCGCGGCCGACTTCGCGATGTGCCGGGCGGGCGCGATCACCTGTGCCGAGCTGACCGCGGTGGGCCTGCCCGCGGCGTACGTCCCGCTGCCGATCGGCAACGGAGAGCAGCGTCTCAACGCCGAGCCGATCGTCGCGGGCCACGGCGGCCTGCTGGTCGACGACGGCGAGCTGAACGCCGACTGGATCCGGGGCAACGTGCTGCCGGTGCTCGCCGACGCCGAGCAGGTCGCCCAGATGTCGGAGGCCGCGGCCCGCATGGGCCGCCGTGACGCCGACATCGCCCTGGCCGCGATGGTCGCCCGGGTCGTGGCGGCGGGCGAGTGAGCGCTCCGCACGTGGAGGAGGGGTCATGAGCCTGGTCACACCGGTCGAGGTCGTGCCGGCCGATCGGCTGGGGCGGGTCCACTTCGTCGGCATCGGCGGCGCCGGTATGTCGGGCATCGCCCGCATCATGCTGGGGCGTGGCATCCCGGTCTCCGGCAGTGACGCGAAGGACTCCGACCTGCTGGCCGACCTGCGCGAGATGGGCGCGACGACGCACGTGGGCCATGCGGCCGAACACCTCGGCGACGCCTCGACCGTCGTCGTGTCCACCGCGATCCGCGAGACCAACCCGGAGCTGGCCGCCGCGCGCGAGCGTGGCCTGCTGGTCCTCCACCGCGCCGCGGCGCTCGCGTCGCTGATGGACGGCCGCCGGTCCGTCGCCGTGGCCGGCACCCACGGCAAGACGACCACCACGTCGATGCTCACCGTGGCACTGCAGCACGCGGGCGCCGACCCGTCGTACTGCATCGGGGGCCAGCTCGTCACCACCGGGCTGGGCGCCGCGGACGGTTCGGGCGACCTGTTCGTCGCCGAGGCCGACGAGAGCGATGGATCGTTCCTGATGTTCGCTCCCGAGGCGGCCATCGTGACCAACGTCGAGGCGGACCACCTCGACAACTACGCCAGCTTCGAGAAGGTCAAGGAGACCTTCGCCCGCTTCGTCGAGCGTGTCGAGGCGGGCGGCCTGCTCGTGGTGTGCGCGGACGACCCGGTCGCGCTCGCACTGGGTGAGGACGGAGCCCGCCGCGGGCTGACCGTCCGCACCTACGGCGAGGCGGAGGACGCCGACTACCGTGTGGCGGACTTCACCCCCCGTGGCCTGGGATCCCGGTTCACGGTCGGCGCGCGGACGCTGGCGCTGTCCGTACCGGGCCGCCACAACGCCCTCAACGCCACGGCCGCGTACGCGGCCGCCGTCGAACTGGGCCTGCCCGCCGAGGCCATCGCCGAGGGCCTGGCCGCTTTCACCGGTGCCCGGCGCCGTCTGGAGCCCAAGGGCGAGGTCGGTGGCATCAAGGTCTTCGACAGCTACGCGCACCATCCGACCGAGCTGGCCGCCGACCTGCGCGCCACCCGCGACTACGTCGGTGAGCTGGGCGGGGGCCGCATCGTGGCGGTGTTCCAGCCGCACCTGTTCAGCCGCACCAAGTACTTCGCGGCGGAGTTCGGCGCGGCACTCGGCCTGGCCGACGAGGTCATCGTGCTGGACGTCTTCCCGGCGCGCGAGGACCCGATCCCCGGCGTCACCGGCGAGCTGGTCGCCAAGGCAGTCCCGCACGGCCGGGTCACCTACGAGGCCGACGGAAACGCCGTGGCCGGGCGTGTCGCGACCATCGCCGCGCCCGGGGACGTCATCATCACCATGGGCGCCGGAGACGTGACCACGCTCGGGCCGAAGATCCTGGAGCTGCTCGGCGCCTGACCGGCGCCACGCCGGTGCCTCTCGCGGAGGCCATGCCTGCGCGGGCTGCCGCCGAGCAGGTGAGGAGGCCCAGGGTGACCAGCGAGACGGATGCCCCGGCCGGCGAGGGGGACGAGGAGGCGGCACTGCCCGCCCTCCGGCGCTCCAGCCGGTGGAAGGTCCTGTTCGTCGCGCTGCTGGTCACGGGGGTGCTCGGCACCGCGACGTGGGTGCTGCTGGGGTCGCGGCTGCTGGTGGCCCGGCACATCGTCGTGGTCGGCGAACGTCTGGTGCCGCGCGACCGGGTGCTCGCCGTCGCCCGCGTACGCCTGGGCGAGCCGCTGATCCGCCTGAACACCGGCGCCGTACGCGACCGGGTCGAGGCGGTCCAGGAGGTCGAGACCGTACGCGTGGAGCGGCGGTGGCCGGCCACGGTCCGCATCGTCGTACGGGAGCGCACCCCGGTCGCCGCCGTGCAGCACGACAACCGGTTTCTGCAGGTCGACCGCTACGGCGTGACGGTCCTCACATCCACGGCGCGCCCGCGCGGCCTTCCGGCGCTACTCGTGGTGGATCCGGTGCAGACGGACCCGTCGCTGAGGGCCGGCCTCGCCGTCATCGGCGCCCTGCCGCCATGGGTGTCCCGCCGGGTCGCGAGCGTCGAGGCGAGGTCGCCTGAGGCGGTTACGCTGCGGCTCAAGGAGGGGATCGCCATCGTGTGGGGTGCGCCGGAGCATGCCGCCGACAAGCTACGGTTGCTCCGCGGGCTGCTGAGCACGACTCCGCAGCGCGGGACCAAGACCATCGATGTGAGCTCGCCGGAGGTTGTGACCACCGAGTAGCGGTGAAGCCTCCGTACGCGCCACACTGGGGGCGCCGCATGACGGGGAGTTCGGCATGTGGCGGGGGATGAAATCAGGATCAGTGGGAGGTCGCGCGACACGCCGATGGGCTCGGGGCCGGGTTAGTTGACCCTGCAGTGGTGCGCCCCTACTGTCCGTATCAGCCTTAGGTTGACATAACTCTAAGTCTCAACTTGAGGGTGAGGGTTCCGGCCCTGAAGAAAACGTGACGGTCGTCCGTACGGATGGCCGTAGATCATACGACTGAGCGAGCGGAAGGGCCCCTCGTTGTGGCAGCACCGCAGAACTACCTAGCGGTCATCAAGGTCGTCGGCATCGGCGGTGGCGGCGTCAATGCCGTCAACCGCATGATCGAAGAGGGCCTCAAGGGCGTCGAGTTCATCGCGATCAACACCGACGCCCAAGCGCTGCTCATGAGTGACGCCGACGTCAAGCTCGACGTCGGCCGCGAGCTCACCCGCGGTCTGGGGGCGGGAGCCAACCCCGATGTCGGCCGCAAGGCCGCCGAAGACCACCGCGAAGAGATCGAAGAGGTGCTCAAGGGCGCCGACATGGTCTTCGTCACCGCGGGCGAGGGCGGCGGCACCGGCACGGGCGGAGCGCCGGTGGTGGCCAACATCGCCCGCTCGCTCGGCGCCCTGACCATCGGGGTGGTGACCCGCCCCTTCAGCTTCGAGGGCAAGCGGCGCGCCATGCAGGCCGAGGCCGGCATCGAGACGCTGCGCGACGAGGTCGACACCCTCATCGTCATCCCCAACGACCGGCTGCTGTCGATCTCCGACCGCCAGGTCAGCGTGCTCGACGCCTTCAAGGCCGCCGACCAGGTGCTCCTGTCCGGTGTTCAGGGCATCACCGACCTGATCACCACGCCCGGCCTCATCAACCTCGACTTCGCCGACGTCAAGTCGGTCATGTCCGGCGCCGGTTCCGCGCTCATGGGCATCGGGTCGGCGCGCGGCGACGACCGTTCGGTCGCCGCGGCCGAGGTGGCGATCTCCAGCCCGCTGCTGGAGGCCAGCATCGACGGCGCCCACGGCGTGCTGCTGTCCATCTCCGGCGGGTCCGACCTCGGCCTGTTCGAGATCAACGAGGCGGCGCAACTGGTGTCCAACGCCGCGGCGCCCGACGCCAACATCATCTTCGGCGCGGTCATCGACGACGCGCTCGGCGACGAGGTACGCGTGACGGTGATCGCGGCGGGCTTCGACGAGGCCGGGGTCGGCAACAGGCCCGCATCGCAGCCGGAGCCCAAGCGCAACGCCCCGGCACGCCCGGCCGTGGCCACGCCGCCGGTGACGGCACCGGCGGCGAC
>JAOPYG010000172.1 GCA_025964685.1 Actinoallomurus sp.
CCGAAAGACAGAGCCTCTGACCCTCCACAGCGAGATCAACGCGCATCACGGACGCGTTCGCATGTTTGAGCACGTTCGTCAACGCCTCGGACACGATGTAGTAGACGGTCACCTCGATCTGCTCCGACAGGCGCCGGAGTGCGTTGATATGCAGCTCGACAGGCACCGGGGATCGGCGGGCGAGTGCTGTGAGGGCGGCCTCCAGACCTCCGCGCGCCAGAATCGCGGGGTGAAGTCCGTGTGAGATCTGCTGGAGCTCCGCCAGCACGTCTGACAGCTCTTGCGCGGTTGTGGACAACCACGTCCTGAGCTCTTCCTGTTCTGGCGGGAGGTCCGCCTCTGCCGCGCGAAGCTCCAGCCCGAGCGAGATCAGATGCTGCTGCGCTCCATCGTGCAGGTCGCGCTCGAGGCGGCGGCGCGCCGCATCGGAGCTCGCGACGACGCGGGCGCGGGAGGCGATAAGTTCCGCGCGGCTTTCGGCCTGTGCGATCGTGCAGGCGGCGAGTTCCACGAACTCGCGCATGTGCTCCTCGGTGTCCTTAGGCGGCGGCTCCGAGTCACGGAACATGATGGACATCGCCCCCCACAGGCGATCCTCCACGGTGATGGGACAGGCGACGACGTGACGGATTCCGTATGATCTGAGCCAGGAGCCAGGCGCCGATCTCGCTGTGACAGATTCACTCGCGCGTCGTGCCGGCTCCCCGGTGCGCAACGCCACCGCGACGGCGGTGTCGTTCCCGATCGGCCAGCGTCCGCCGGAGGGGGCGGTCATGTCGGGGACATTGGGATCACACCAATATGTGAGCACCGACACAGTCCGATCGGGTTCGTAGCGGTTGATCGCCGTGTAGTCCGTTCTGAGCAGGCGGCCCGATTCGCCGGCGACCGTTTTGAAGACCTCTGGCGGTGAGGCCCCGTGCGCCACGAGTGTCGCCACACGCCGTAGAGCCCCCTGTCTCTCGACGACCCGGCGGTTTTCCTCCGCGACCTGGCGGAGTTCGGCGCGGGTGGTCGCCAAAGAGCGCGCCGCCGCGTGGAGCGAGGTCGCCACGGCCCTCATGCCAAGGATCGGTCCTCTTCGCAGATCAATCGCCGCCCGCAGGCGCGAGGCCCATACTCCCACTGCTCGTCCTCTTGACCAGCCAAGACTGGCCGATAATAGGATCAGTGGCTCACCCAATCGCCCTACGGCCGTTACGTACCGGTGGACAGACCTCCCGGACACATACCGTGAGACCAGTCGTAGAGCGCCTACCTGCGAGGACTCCCAACACCACTCCCGTGCCTGGCCCTTCCGTGCGCCGTCGTCCCACCCCCCTCGGGGGGCGGCTCTGCTCGGCTTGTCCTGGGACGTCGGCGGGCGGGATGGACAGGCTTCCACCCCGCCGCCTACTAACCGAACGCGATTCGGGGGCCATCCCGGAGCCAGAGGCCCCCGCCGGAGACACCCAGCCGCCTGGCAAACCGTCCGCGCCAATCGCAGGGCAAGCCCGATCACGTGGTCATGGCCGACCCTGAAGGAAACGAGTTCTGTGTGCTTTGACGCTCGCCTTCTCCCCTCCACGACCCCACACGCAAATCCCCGCACGCGCGAACCCGGCACTGCACCTCGGGCCGAGTGTGGTCCTGACCTGCGGTCCGGCGGCCTGCTGTGGACCTGTTGTGCAGGTGCCGTTCCGCGCAACTGATCGTCGCAGAGTCTGGCAGCTCTGTCTCTCCTCGACGGCACTCACCGATTTACAGTGCGTCATGGATCTTGGCGCGGAATCGAGGGCCATCTTGTACGGTCACGCGGGTGCCTGAAACACCGATGCTGAAGACCGAACGACTTGTGCTCCGGCGTTGGCGATACAGCGACCGGGAGCCTTTCGCCGCCATGAACGCCGACCCCGAGGTCATGGAGCACTTCCCAGCCATGCTCACTCCGGATGAGAGCGACGCGATGATCGACCGGGTTGAAGCCTTCTTCGAGGAGCGCGGGTTCGGGTTCTGGGCTCTGGAGATCGCCGAGACCGGGCAGTTCATCGGGTTCACCGGCCTGTCGGTGCCGGGCTTCGAAGCGCACTTCATCCCGGCGGTGGAGATCGGCTGGCGGCTGACCCGATCCGCCTGGGGCCACGGCTACGCCAGCGAGGCTGCTGGCCGCGCGCTTACCTTCGCCTTCGACGATCTCGATCTCGCCGAGGTCGTCTCATTCACGAGCCAGACCAACGTGCGCTCCCAGATGGTGATGAAGCGCATCGGCATGATCAATGACCCCGCCGACGACTTCGACCACCCCGTGTTGGACGAAGGTCACCGGCTACGGCCGCACGTCCTGTGGCGAATGACGGCTGAGCGCTGGCGCAATGGCACCCGATGACCACCATCCGCCGGTTCGCAGTGATGACGCCCCTGCCTGACCTTTGGTGAGCTGGGGCTTCTGGATGGGCATCCCCATCTCGCTCGCTGCGGGCCATTGTGTGGGCGCTCGGCGTCCGGCTGTGTGCGAGCAACTGATCCGCGGAACGGGGCCTAGGACAACCTCTTAGCGGCGCTGCGCCGCGACTCTCCCCGCCTGGGCATCCCCGGCTTCCACCTCAACCCCTGACCAGATGCACCGCTGCGCCCTGATGGCCGAGATCCCCGAGTCAGAGTGCCCCTGCCAGAGGCATGCAGTAAGAGCGCCCCGTGATCTGCTGAGCGGGGCTGCCGGTCGATGGCCGTAGGTCACCCGTAGGGCGAACGAAGAGAGTCAGCCGGCGGCCCTGCACCCTGGTGCTACGGGGGCGGCGCGGGCGTGGCGACGGTGCTGCGCAGAGCACCAACGGCGGCGGCGTAGTACGGCGGGCCGTCGCCGCTTGATCCAATACAGCGAAATTCGGCAATGCACTAAGAGCGCCCGCCAGTAGGCGGTGTTGTTGAGGGTTCGGCAGTGAGACGGGCACGGGACCGGTGATCATGAAGTTCTCTACGCCTCGTGATCATCGGGAGTCCCGTGCCCGTCGTGCCATCGTGCATCATCGACCCACTGCGTGACCAGTTCCTGGCCCTGCTACCGCCACGCGCAGATCATCACCCGCTTGGATGCCATAACCCGCGGATCCTCGATGCGGTGGTCTTCGACAAGCTTGTTGAAGCGCTGGTGTCGGGGATGGGCTATGAACGCGTCGCGGACCGTACCTGCTCAGCGACCACGATCCGGCGGCGCCGTGATGAGTGGATCGCGCTGGGCCTGGCCGAGCAGCTACGGGTGATCACGCTGGCCGCCTATGACCAGATGCTCGGCCTCCAACTCGATCAGCTGTCGGCCGACGGCTGTATCACCAAGGCGCCTTCTGGCGGGGAATGCGCCGGGAAAAGCCCGGTCGACCGGGCCAAACAGGGCACCAAACGCTCTCAGCTGACCGATGCCTACGGCATCCCCCTCATCACCGACCCCGCACCCGCCAACACCCGTGACCACACCCTGCTCCCCGCCACCTTGGACCAGCTCGCCGACTTTGAGGCGGCCATCGGCCCGCTGCCCGCACACCCCGGCCTCAGCCTGGACGCCGGCTACGACTACGCCATGGTGTATGAGGATCTGGACGCTCGCGGCATCACCGCCAAGATCGCCAAGCGCGGTCAACAGACCCCGATCCAGGCCGACGGGCGATGGGTCGTCGAGCGCACGAACTCCTGGATGAACAACTTCGGCAGACTCCGCCGCTGCACCGAACGACACACCGGCCCCATCGAGTTCTTCATCGCCCTGGCCACCGCGATCATCACCGTACGTAGCCTCATCCGGCGAGCCTGGACCCACTACCGATGGGACACCCGCCCCCAAAGCCCCCGCATCCGATGACCTTCTGGCGGACGCTCTTACCGGACCATCACCCGTACTCGCCATCCCGCCACCGGCGGCGCGCATGCGGGGTGCCCATGGAAGCAGGCCAGGTCGGTCTGTGTTGCGACATTCACCTGCCCGCGACCGATGGCAACATACGCCGCCTGCAGAGGCGACGTTGATGGGTAACCCCCTGTAACCGAGGTCAGGCGCAGCAGACGCAAGTCGCTGACCTGAGGTCGGTCCCAGAATCCCGCATTCGTTGGCTGCAGCGTCACGGTGATCCGTTGGCCTACGTGGGCGAGAACCGTGGCTCCGTTGTCGCTGACCATCAGTGAGGTGCGGGTGAGGGTCGGCGGAGGTCCGGGCGGAGACACCGGCTTCATGGTCCGGACGTCGACCGTGACCGGGAGGCCGATCGTGCCCGTCACCGCCGGGCGGGTCGAGGACGCGTGGTCCGCACAGCCCGCAGCGAGGATCATGCTCACAACGGCCGTGACAGGCCGTACGCGCATGGCGCTCCCTCACGTCGGGCAGGGACCGACATCCCCGGCGGCGGGTTCTCAGCTTCACACATCCACGACCGGCATGTCCGCAATCCGGCGACACCGCCCCCCGAAGCCCCCCACATCCGATGACCTACTGGCGGACGCTCTAAGAGTGCTTGCGAGCGCAACGTTACGAGGCTGCCAGGGCCGTGGTGAGACCTTCGCCATACCGGGAACACCCTCGCGGCCCAGAGCGGTGCGAGCCTGGCAGATCTCAAGGCACGGGCTGCCGGTTGATGCCGAAGGCACTCGTAGGGCGAGCTAGTGCGAGTCTGCCAGCGGGCCTGCATCTGCTCCGTGCAGTGGGCCGCCCGATCGGCACGGCCGGAGGGACCGGCGCCCACGCCGCACGCCCGTAGGGCGTGCCGGAGCGGGCGGCCTGCGGCGGCGCGGAGCGCCGTCGCCTTGGTGCCGGCGGCGGTTTCCTGCGGGGTGGCGACTTCCGGCGTGAGGCGAACCGGGGCCAGGCGCTCGCCGACATGGGTCTCGCGGCTCTGCATTTCCATGATCTCCGGCACACGGGGAACACG
>JAOPYG010000187.1 GCA_025964685.1 Actinoallomurus sp.
AGCTGCCCGAGGAGGACCTCTACCTCGTCGGCACGTCCGAGGTGCCGCTGGCCGGCTACCACATGAACGAGATCATCGGCGATCTCCCGCGGCGCTACGCGGCCTGGTCCTCCAGCTTCCGCCGGGAGGCCGGCTCGTACGGCAAGGACACCCGCGGCATCATCCGCGTGCACCAGTTCGACAAGGTCGAGATGTTCTCCTACTGCGACCCTGAGGACGCCCACGAGGAGCACCTTCGCCTGCTCAACTGGGAGAAGGAGATGCTCGCCAAGGTCGAGCTGCCATACCGCGTGATCGACACCGCGGGCGGCGACCTCGGCTCGAGCGCCGCACGCAAGTACGACTGCGAGGGGTGGGTGCCCAGCCAGGGGCGCTACCGCGAGCTGACCTCCACCTCCAACTGCACCGACTTCCAGGCGCGGCGCCTGTCGGTGCGCTTCCGCGACGACGGCGGGCGTACGCGCCCGGTCGCGACGCTCAACGGCACGTTGGCCACCACCCGGTGGATCGTCGCGATCCTGGAGAACCACCAGCAGCCGGACGGCTCGGTGCGCGTGCCGAAGGCCCTGCAAAGGTTCCTCGGCCGCGAGGTGCTCGAGCCCGTCGCCAAATGACGCCTCCGCGTCTGATCGCCACGGACCTGGACGGCACGACCGTCCGCACCGACTACACGGTGTCCGAGCGCACCG
The DNA here is from genome assembly GCA_025964685.1 of Actinoallomurus sp. Classification (GTDB taxonomy): domain Bacteria; phylum Actinomycetota; class Actinomycetes; order Streptosporangiales; family Streptosporangiaceae; genus Actinoallomurus. The sequence continues at coordinate 690 of JAOPYG010000187.1, forward strand.
TGAAGGCGTTCGCCCGGGTGGAGCGCGCCGGCGCCATGCTCGTCATGGTCACCGGCCGCCCACCGCGGTGGATTCACCCGGTCGCCGACGCCGTCGGCCACCGTGGCGTGGCGATCTGCGCCAACGGCGCCCTCGTCTATGACCTGCACACCGAGCAGGTGATCGGCGCGCACCTCATGACGTCCGAGGCACTGCGTTCGGCGATCGAGGTGCTGGCGAAGGCGCTGCCCGGCCTCGGCTTCGCGGTGGAATACGAAGACGGCATCCGCTATGCGCACGACTACGAGCTCTCGGGCTGGGACAGCGAGCGGAGCGAGCATTCGGTCGGCCTGGAAGAGCTCATCTCGCGGCCGGCCGCCAAGCTGCTCGCCCGGCATCCCGAGCTCGACTCCGACGAGCTCCTCGCCGAGGCCGCGGAGCTGGTCGGCGACGTCGTACTGCCGACCCACTCCAACGGCCGCCGGCTGATCGAGATGAGCGCGCCCGGGGTGTCGAAGGCCACCACGCTCGCCCGGCTGTGCGACGAGCACGGCATCGACGCCGCCGAGGTCGCGGCCTTCGGTGACATGCCCAACGACCTGCCCATGCTGATGTGGGCCGGCCGGTCCTACGCCGTGGCCAACGCCCACCCCGAGGTGCTGGCCGCGGTCGACGTCACGGTGGCGGCCAACGACGACGACGGCGTCGCCCGCACCATCGAGGAGCTGTTCCCCGAGTAGTCGTCGGGGACCTGGTTACAGGTAGGGGCCGGAGGCGCGGCCGGGAGCCTCGTCCTGCGGCATCGTGCCGGGCGGCAGTGCGCGCCGCATCTGCTCCAGCTGGGCGCGGGCGGCCATCTGCTGAGCGAACAGCGTCGTCTGGATGCCGTGGAAGAGCCCCTCAAGCCAGCCGACGAGCTGCGCGTGCGCGACTCGGAGCTCGGCCTCGCTGGGCGCGCTGTCCGTGGTGGTGAACGGCAGAGAGATGCGCTCCAGCTCGTCGATCAGCTCCGGCGCGAGACCGTCCTCGAGCTCCTTGATCGAGCGCTGGTGGATCTGGGCGAGGCGCGCACGGCTGGCCTCGTCGAGCGGGGCCTGCCGAACCTCCTCGAGCAGCTGCCGGATCATGCTGCCGATGCGCATGACCTTGGCCGGCTGCTCGACCATCTCAGCGACGGACCGCTCGTCGGACGCACCGTCCTCACTGGACGCGCTGGCCATGCTGTTCTGGCCGACGACGACGATATGTGGGTCTTGGTTGTCGCTCATTGGGTTGTTCATGAGGCCTCAGTCTCGCACTGTGAGGAGGATTTTGCCGATGTGTGTGCTCTCTTCCAGGATGCGGTGCGCGGTGGCCGCATCGTGCATCGGGACCGTCCGATCGACGATCGGGCGCACCTGCCCGCTCTCCACCAACGGCCACACGTGCTCGCGCACCGATGCCACGATCTCGGCCTTCTCGTCGCGAGGCCGGGCTCGCAGCCCCGTCACCTGGATCGAGGCGCGCCTGCTCATCAGCTTGCCGAGGTTCAGCTCGGCGACGCTGCCGCCCTGGAAACCGATGATCATGAGCCGGCCGCCGGTGCCCAGGGTCTCCACGTTACGCGCCAGGTATTCGGCGCCCATGTTGTCCAGGATCACATCGACCGGCGCGGCCTCTTTGACGAAATCCTGAGTGCGGTAGTTGATGGTGATGTCGGCACCGAGCTCGCGGCAGCGTTCGAGCTTTTCCGCACTGCCGGCGGTGCACGCGACGCGAGCACCACGCGCCTTGGCGAGCTGGATCGCCATCGTGCCGATTCCGCTTGAACCACCGTGCACCAGGAATGATTCGCCCTCACGCAGTCTGCCCAGCATGAAGACGTTGGACCAAACGGTGCAGGCGACCTCCGGCAGACTCGCCGCCTCGACCAGACTCACTCCTTTGGGAACGGGCAGTAGCTGCCCGGCGGGCACGGCCACGCGTTCGGCGTATCCGCCGCCGGCGAGGAGGGCGCAGGCCTCATCGCCCACATTCCAGCCGGTGACGCCCTCACCGAGCGCCGCGATGCGACCGGACGCCTCGAGCCCGGGATATTCCGGCGCCCCGGGCGGAGGGGGATAGAAGCCCTGTCGCTGGGAGAGGTCGGCGCGATTGATACCGGCCGCGACAACGTCGAGCAGCACCTCGCCCGGACCCGCGACGGGATCCGGAACCTCGCTCCAGCGCAATACGTCCGGCTCGCCTGGTTTCTCGATCACGATCGCATGCATGGGGCTCACGTTAGCCGGGCATGGTGACGCGACACGGTATTGGTCGGTACCTACAGTGGCTTAGGCTGCCGATGAACGTCTTTTTGCGGGTTCATCCACTGCGCGTCCGCGAGGGGGACCTAGTGGCACGAAATGATCAGGATAAACCGGGTCGTTCTCTCGAAGAACAGCTCGCCTCTCTTGATGCCATGAGCGGCAACGAGGCCGATGAGCCTGGCGAAGCGGACTCGGGCGACAAGCCCACGGAGCCCACGGAGGCCGACGCGCCGGCCGACGCGTGGACGAACACGCCGCCCGCACCGACCTTCCCGCAGTATCCCGCCGGGCCTTCACCCGAGGAATCGCCACCCGGGTACGGCTTCCCCGGATATCCCCCGCAGGACTTCGGTGGCGTGCAGCCGCCGCAGTTCCCCGGGGTGCCCGGCCAGGAGTACACCGCCTACCCGCCGTACCAGCCGCCCGAGCAGGCCGGACCACCGTCGTACGAGAGTGTGCCGCCGGTGCAGCCGCAGGACCCCGCGGCGCCGAACGGCCTGGGTGCTCCCGGGCCGCAGGAGCAGTACGACGAGGAGCGCACCCAGTTCGTCCAGCAGCGCCCGCCGGCCGAGGCGACCCAGGTGGACGGCGGCTACGAGGGATACGCCGAAGGCGGCTACCAGAACTACGCGGCGTACCCGCCGCCGCAGTACGGGCCGCCACCGGAGCAGGCCTATCCCGGTCCGCAGTACTACGCCCCGCCCCCCGGAGCGGAGCAGGCACCGCCGCCGTACCAGGGACAGCAGTACGGCCCGCAGCCGCAGGCCGAGCAGGGCGGGCCCTACCAGCAGCCCTACTCCCATCAGCACTACGGTCCGCCGCCCGAGCAGGGCCAGCCGTACCCCGGCCAGGGATACGGCCCGCCGCCCGGCGCGGAACAGGGACCGCCGCTCGCCCCGCTGCCGGAGGCGTACGCCCAGCAGCCGGAGGGCGGCGGCCAGACGGCCGACAGCCTGAGCGCCGACGTGCTGCTCCGCGGTCGCCGGCACGCGCCCGCCGGTGGCTGGCGCCGCGCCGTCTACAAGGCCTCGGGCGGTGTGATCCACCCGGGTGAGTCGCCGCAGGAGCTGCGGCGACGCGAGCTGCTCGCGCGGGCACGCACGCCGGTGGCCGGCGGCCACCACCGGGTCGCGGTGATGAGTCTCAAGGGCGGTGTCGGCAAGACGACGACCACGGTCGGCCTCGGCGCGACGCTGGCGTCGCTGCGCGGCGACCGCGTCATCGCGGTCGACGCCAACCCCGACCGCGGCACGCTGTCGGACAAGGTCCGGCTGGAGACGGCCACGACCGTACGCGACCTGCTGAACGAGCACGGGCAGATCCAGCGGTACGCCGACGTGCGGGCCTACACCTCACAGTCGTCCTCGCGCCTCGAGGTGCTGGCCTCCGACCGCGACCCGGCGGTCTCGGAGGCATTCAGCGAAGAGGACTACCGCACCGTCGCGCACGTGCTGGAGCACTTCTACTCCATCTGCCTCACCGACTGCGGCACCGGTCTGCTGCACTCGGCGATGGCAGGCGTGCTGGGCCTGGCGAACCAGCTGGTGCTGGTCAGCTCCCCGTCCGTGGACGGCGCGCGGTCGGCCTCGGCCACACTGGACTGGCTGGAAGCCCACCACTACGGCGACCTGGTACGCGGCGGCGTAGTGGTCCTGTCGATGGTGCGCTCCCGCAGCAGAAGCACAGTCGACCTAGACCGGTTGCAGGCCCACTTCGAAAGCCGCTGCCGCGCCGTCGTAAGAATCCCCTACGACCCCCACCTCGAAGAGGGCGCAGAAGTCGAACTGGACCAACTCTCAGCAGCGACCCAGGACGCCTACCTGATCCTGGCCGCCACCGTAGGCGACGGCTTCGCCTGGCCCCACTAGCAGATCTTCGGGCAGGGTAGGCGGATCACCGACCGGTACCGGCAATCGCGGGGGTTCCGGGGGGCTCGGCCCCCGGGCGGACATCGGCGGCCAACGGCGAAGCCGGCCCCGCAGGGACGGCGAGCAGGTAAGGCCGGCGCGGCGGAGGGTGTGGGATTCGAACCCACGAGGACTGTCACCAGCCCTGGGCGCTTTCAAGGCGCCTGCACTAGTCCACTATGCGAACCCTCCAAGCGAGTCCAACGATAGCGGTTCCGGCCGTACCGCCGCCTCCCAAGAACGCGACGTGATGCCAGCCGGAACACCGCCGCTCCCTGAGCCGCATGAGTCCGTGGCCGGGAGGGTGCGTACGGGTCAGGGCACCGGCCACTGCCGCCAGTCGCGTCCGTCCCGCCAGTCCGGTGAACCCGTCGCCCAGCCGGTGAGGACGGTGAAGGTGGCGCGCAGGTCCGCGCCGACGGTCTCGAAGTGGCGGTTCGCCGCCCCTTCGCGGTATTCGATGACGTAGGTCCCGTCGACCTCGCGGTAGACCTGCATGTAGTGCTCGTCAGTCGGAGCGTCGACCCGATCGATGACGAGGAACTGGTTTCCCGGGCCCAGCTCGCCGAGCAGCCGGGACAGCAGCGCCTCATTCGGGGCGTCATACGATCGCCCGCCCGCGATCGTCGCCCGCAGCGCCCATTCGCCCATTCCCCGGACGCTATGACATTTCCCCGCTTTATGAAGCATCGCGGTGTCGCGTGGCCCTGCCCCTGCTGACCATCGCGGTGGCGGCGGCCCAGCGCCGCGCGCAGACGTGGGTTACGGTGCCCGCATGGCTGAGCTCGTTTACCCTCCCGTCCTCGCCGCGGCGCACACGATGTTCCGCGCGCTCGATCTGCGCATCCGCATCGACGGGGCGGAGCACATTCCGGCCGACGCCGGGGCGGTGCTCGCCAGCAACCACGTCAGCTACCTCGACTTCATCTTCGTCGGCCTGGGGGCGCGGCCGGCCCGCCGCCTGGTGCGGTTCATGGCCAAGAAGGAGGTCTTCGCGCACCGGATCTCGGGACCGCTGATGCGGGGCATGCACCACATCCCGGTGGATCGGGACGCCGGAAAGGCGGCGTACGAGCACGCCGTCCGGTGCCTGCGCGAGGGGGAGGTCGTCGGGGTCTTCCCCGAGGCGACGATCAGCCGTTCCTTCACGGTCAAGGGATGCAAGAGCGGCGCCGCGCGGATGGCGGCCGAGGCCGGTGTGCCGCTCATCCCAATGGCGGTCTGGGGCACTCAGCGGCTGTGGACGAAGGGCCGGCCGCGCGCGCTGGGCACCCGTCACGTGCCGGTCGTGATCCTGATCGGCGAGCCGTTGCGGCCCGTACATGGTGATGATCAGGAAAAGGTCACCGCCGAACTGCGGACGCGGATCCAGGAACTGCTTGACCGCGCCCAACGCGACTATCCGGACAAGCCTGCGGAAGAGCCCTGGTGGGTGCCCGCGCACCTCGGCGGTACGGCTCCGACGCCGGAAGAGGCCGCTGTGCTGGATGCGAAGAAAGCCCGATGAGCGCCGGTGTGCCTCTACTAGGGTCGGCACATGGCGAGAAACGAGCAGGATCCCGCAGCGAACACGCAGCAGTTCCGGGCCTTCGCCAACCGCGGTGACACCGCGCGGCGGGGCCCGAACACCGGAGTGATGATCGCCCTGGTCGCCGGAGTCGTCGTCGTCCTCGCGGTGATCGCCGTACTCCTCGCCGGATAGCGGATGGTCATCCCGGGCGAACCGGCGGGCGCGTACGGCGCCGGCCGGTCATTGCTCAGTGCCCGTTCGCGGAGAAGTGCTGGAAGTCCCACGGGCCGCCCCAGCTGCCGCCCCAGCCCCAGCCGATCGACCGGAACGCCTTCACGACCTTGTCGCCGGCGTGGATGACTCCCGGGTCGGTGCGCTTGCGGTTGCCGTACTTCACGCACCGGGGGTGCTCGATGTGGCCGTTCGGGTGGACGTAGGGGTTCTCGCAGGTGTTCAGGTCCACGGCGTGCCCGTACGCGTGCTGCGACCATGAGCTCGCGCCGGTGGCGTTGCGGCAGTTGAACGCCGAGGTGTTGTCGGCCTCGATCGACTTGAAGTCGCTGCCGCCGTACTTGTCCACCAGCTCCATGCGCCGGATCGGGTAGCGCTCGTCGTACAGCTTGTGGAAAACCTTGACGATCTTGCTGGCGGAGTCGGCGTTGACGACCAGCTGGCCCTCATGCGTCTTCTTGTCCATGCCCCAGTAGGTCATCGTGATGAGACGCAGGCCGTCGAGGCCGACGGGACACCCGGGATGCCAGGAGTGCTTGACCGTCGTGCGGGTGACCTTCGAGATCTTGGCGGAGAAGGGCCGCGGTCCGGTCGGGGACGGCTTGGACGATGACGGCGTGACAGTGACGGCCGGTGACGATGCCGTGGCGGCCGCCGGCGGGGGTGACGCCGTGCCGGACCCGCCGTCGCCGCAGGCCGACGAGAGCGTTACGCACAGTGCCATCGCGAGGATTCCGAAAGTCACTCGTCGCATTCTCGAAGGATTGCACGGCCGAAGCCGTGCTTCGGACAGTTTCATGAGGGACGATGAGGCTGCCACGTCCGGAGGACAGAGGACCGATCATGGTGGATGCGGACCAAAGGCGCAGGCCGCCCCTCGGTATGCGTGAGATCACCGCGGTGGGGAGCGGGCTCGGCACGTTCATCCTGGTAGACGCGATCATGATGTACTCCGCGTTCGAGATGAACGTCATGCACGGCAAGAACACCACCCTGGTGGCTCAGGCCCTGAGCCTCATGCTGCTCGCGTTCGGCCTCGGCGGTTTCCTCGCGTGGAAGATGACCGGATTCGTGCGGCTGTACGGCGTTGGGCTGATGTGCGGCTGGACCTTTCTCACGCTGTTCTCGCTCGGCTTCTGCACCGGCCTCAACACGTGAGGATCTCCGGTCAGCGCACCTTCGCGACCTGCGCGGACACGGCCGCGAACGCCCGGCCGATGGCGACCAGGTCGTCAGGGTCGACCACGTCGACGAAGAACTCACGCACCGTAGCGACGTGGTCGACGGCGGCCTTGGAGAGGAACGCGAAGCCCTCGTCGGTGAGCTGGGCGTTGACGCCGCGTTTGTCCGCCCCGCAGGTGTCGCGTGAGACGAGCCCCTTGCACTCAAGGCGTGAGACGGTGTGGGAGAGTCGGCTGCGCGACTGGCTGGCGAACTCCGCGAGCTCGGCCATCCGCAATCGCCGTTCGGGCGCCTCTGACAGGCGCACGAGAATCTCATACTCCGCCATGCTCAGGCCGTGCTTGGCCTTGAGGTCGCGGTCGAGGAGGTCGGTCAGTCGGATACTGCCCTCGACGAAGGTGCGCCAGTCGCGCTGCTGCGTCGCGTCGAGCCAACGCGGTTCGTTCATGACCTGATCATACACGATTGATTGAAGGTTCAACCAATCCGGAATAGTTGAAGTTTCAATCGGGTTGATGAGTGAAGACCGACCGAGGAGGGCACCATGCCTGCCGTAACCGCCGATCCGCTGACTCTGACGCGACTGCCCCGGCTTCCGGAGCAGGAGACGGCGTGGCGTCCCGTCACCCGTGTCGTCACCGCCGAACGCCACCTGGAGGGCGAGGGTTTCGCGGTCCGCCGGCCCTTCCCCGGGATCGACCTCCCACTCGCCGACCCGTTCCTGCTGCTGGACCACATGGGCGCGGTGGAGTACGCCCCCGGTGAGGCCAAGGGCACGTCCTGGCATCCGCACCGCGGCTTCGAGACCGTGACCTACATCATCGACGGCGCCTTCCAGCACCATGACACGACGGGCGGCGGCGGCCTCATCACCGACGGCGCGACCCAGTGGATGACCGCCGGCAGCGGGCTGCAACACATCGAGCAGCCCCCGCCCGAGCTGGTCGCCACCGGCGGCCTGTTCCACGGCGTGCAGCTCTGGGTGAACCTCCCCCGCGAGCACAAGTGGGCGCCGCCGCGCTACCAGGACATCAAGTCCCGCGACGTCTCCCTGCTGAGCAGTGACGACGGCTCTTCCGTCGTCCGCGTGATCGCCGGTGAGCTGGCCGGGCACAAGGGACCGGGCGCCACTTACACCCCGATCACCTTCCTGCACGCGACCGTCGCGCCGGGCGCACGGCTCACGCTGCCGTGGCCGCACGAGTTCAACGCCATGGTGTACGCCCTCAGTGGGCGCGGCGCGGCAGGACCGGGTGCGCGCCCGGTCGGCGAGGGACAGCTCGCGATGTTCGGGGCCGGTGACGCGCTGAGCGTGACCGCGGCCGACGCGCAGCCGCTGGCCGCACGGAACGGATGGGAGATCCTGGTCCTCGGCGGCCTGCCCATCCGCGAGCCGATCGCGCGCTACGGACCCTTCGTCATGAACACGCGCGAGGAGATCATCGAGGCGTTCGAGGACTTCCAGTCCGGCCGGATGGGCACCATCCCCGCCGAGCGGGTCCCGCACCACAGCAGCGCCGACGAGCAACTGTCCTAAAGAACGGGTAAAGCCGCCCTCCACCCCCACCACAGGAGTTCCGTCATGCCTACCAACGTCGCCGTCATCTACTACTCGTCCACCGGTACGGTCTTCCAGCTCGCCAAGCAGGCCGCCACCACCGCGGAGAAGGCGGGTGCGGACGTCCGTCTTCGCAAGGTGCGCGAGCTCGCGCCGGACGAGGCGATCGCCGCCAACCAGGGCTGGGCCGACCATGTCGAGGCGACCCAGCACGTCGTCGAAGCCTCCCTCGACGACCTGAAGTGGGCCGACGTCATCATCCTCGGCGCCCCCACCCGCTTCGGCCTGCCGGCCGCGCAGCTCAAGCAGTTCATCGACACCACGGGCCCGCTCTGGGGGGAGGGGCGCCTGGTCAACAAGATCGCGACCTCCTTCACCGCCAGTGCCACCCGGCACGGCGGCCAGGAGTCGACGATCCTGGCGCTGAACAACACCTTCTACCACTGGGGCTGCATCATCGTTCCGCCCGGTTACGCCGACCCGGTCCAGTTCCAGTCCGGCAACCCGTACGGGACCAGCCACACCACCAACAACGGCGAGGACATGCCGGGCGAGGTCGAGCTGGGCGCCATCGAGTTCCAGACCAAGCGCGCGCTGGAGGTCGCCGAGGCGTACCTGCGGGGACGTGCAGCGGTCTGACGTTCCGCTTTCGAGGGGCAGCCCTCCGCCGTCCGGCGGGAGGCCGCCCCTCGATTCTTTGTTCGAAAAAGAGCGTGGTTTCCCCTGACGGCGTCGCGCGGGGTGCGCTACGGTGAGGAATCTCTTCGAACACAGGTTCGATGCGCTGATGAGGGGAGGCGGGCACCGTGGCGCCACTCACCGCCCCGGCCGCGACGCGATGCCGGCAACGGCCGCGCGCGACACGCCGTAGCACTTTCTATGGAAATCTACGGCCGCAGCTATATTCCCTCATAAAGTCCGAGAGCGTGGACCCCGTACGCAATCCCTACGCCCCCGGTGCCGGCCAGCGCCCGCCCGAGCTCACCGGCCGCGATCGCGAGCTGCAGCAGTTCGACGTCGTGCTCGAGCGCGTCGCTCGCGGCCGGCCCGAGCGCAGCATGATCCTCACCGGGCTGCGTGGGGTGGGCAAGACCGTGCTGCTCAACACGTTCCGGTCGATGGCGATCCAGAAGCTCTGGGGCACCGGCAAGATCGAGGCGCGGCCCGACCAGTCGATCCGCCGGCCTGTCGCCGCCGCCCTGCACATGGCCGTGCGCGAGCTGGCCCCACGGCATCGTGCGCCCGACCGCATCGAGGAGTTCCTCGGTGTGCTCAAGGCCTTCGCCCAGGCCGACGCCGAGCCCGCCAAGGGCAAGGCCGCGCCGCGCCGGTGGAATCCCGGCATCGACGTGCCCGCCGCGCGCGGCCGGGCCGACTCCGGCGACCTGGAGATCGACCTCACCGAGCTGTTCGTCGACGCGGCGTCGGTCGCCACCGACCTCGGTGTCGGCGTCGCGCTCTACGTCGACGAGATGCAGGACATCCCGACCGACGCCGTCTCGGCGCTGTGCGCGGCCTGCCACGAGCTGTCGCAGAGCGGCGGCCCGCTCATCGTGGTCGGGGCCGGCCTGCCCCACCTGCCGGCGGTGCTGTCGGCGAGCAAGTCCTACTCCGAGCGGCTGTTCCGCTATGCCCGCATCGACCGGCTCGACCGTGGCGCCGCCGACCTCGCGCTGCTCGCCCCGGCCGAGCGCGAAGGCGTGACCTTCACCAAGGACGCTCTCGACGCGCTCTACGAGGCCGCCGACGGCTACCCCTACTTCGTCCAGGCGTACGGCAAGGTCGCCTGGGACATCGCGCCCGAGACGCCGATCAGCGACGGCGACATCCTGGTCGCCGCTCCCGAGGCGGAGGGAGAGCTGGCCGTCGGCTTCTTCGGCAGCCGGTACGAACGCGCCACACCCGCCGAGCGCGACTACATGCGTGCGATGGCCTTGCTGGGCGACGAGCCGGTGCCGACGTCCAACGTCGCCGACGAGCTGGGCCGCAAGCCGTCGAGCCTCTCACCGGCCCGCGACGGCCTGATCAAGAAGGGCCTCATCTACAGCGCCGAGCGAGGCCTGGTGGCCTTCACGGTGCCGCACTTCGGGCATTTCCTGAGGTCACAGCCTGTCTGATCCGCGATAGAAGACTCTAAGCCGCTCTTGTCCACAGGCTAGAAAGCCGTAGACAACGCCATCGACGCACCCTGTTGTAGGCGAGCATTGCTAACTCTTGCGTATTCGCTAGAGGGGAGTAGAAAACCCGATGACCGAGCTCCGCACGCGCGTATCCCGGTCACCGGGCGGCGCGCTCAGTCGTCGAAGAGATCCTCGAAGAAGCTCTTGCGCTTCTTCTTGTGCCGATGCTTGTCGTCGTACGGGCGCTGCGTGTATCGGTGGTCGTCGTCGTCGTCGTCGTAGGACCGCTGTTCGTACCCGCGGTCGTCGTGGCGCTGGTCGTCGTAGCGGTGGTCGTCATACCGCGGCTCGGGCTGCGATCGGCCCGCGGCGGCCTGACCCGACCACTGGGTTTCGGCGTTGATCAGATGATCGAGCTCACCGCGGTCGAGGAAGATGCCCCGGCACTCGCCGCACTGGTCGACGACCACCCCGCCTCGCTCGTACTGGCGCATCTGACCCTGGCACTTCGGACACGTTAGGGGGCTCACGCCCGTTCAACGCCTGGTGCTCGTTGTCGAGTTCCATATAAATCGTTATAGCGAATTCACAAGAGATCGCTATACAAGCGCAGAGTCAGGCTGACGTGTAGACCCGGCGCGGCCCGGAGTCATCGTCCTGCCCCTCGCAACCGGACTCCCAGACCAGCCCGACGCGCACCTGTGCCCGCCGTCCGTCGACGGGCACCGCGAACACCACGTCCACCGGCCGGTCATCGATCCGGCCGGGGTAGACGACGTACCGATGACACAGCTCACGCCAGGTCTCGGTCGGCCGCGCCGACGCCAGATCGTCCTCGTGCTCGCGCCATGCGTCACTCTCGTACAGCCGCTCGTACGTATCCGCGAGCGGTACGTCGAGCAGCTCGCACGGCGTGGTGTTCCGGCTGCGCTCGACGGCCAGCGCGAGCTCCGGAGAGAGCACGACCAGCAGCGCGGTCTCGGCGGCGAGCAGCAGCACCGCCCCGGCGCCGGCCCGGGCGAGCACCGCGGCCCCGCCATCGGGCACGCCGGCCGATGCCACGGCCGCGACCGTCAGCAGCGCCGCGCGTACGATCCCGCGGCGCCCCGCCGGTGCCGCACTGAGGCCGCCGAAGCAGCCGCATCCCTCCTCGACGCCACGCCGGGCCAGGTCGCCGATGATCCACGTGGCGGAGGCGAAGAACACGACGCACGCGAGCCGTACGAAGCCCGACGGCGTGATCAGCAGCGCGATGCCGAGGGTGCCCTCGGCGATCGCCACGCCGTAGACGAACGGACGCCGGCGGTGGGGTGCGACCGGCTCGGCGTCGTCGCCGGGGATCGTCAGCTTCGCCGCGCATGCGAGGAACAGCACGCTGGCCAGGAAGGGGATCTGCAGGCTCCGCAGCATGTCGATCATCAGGCACCCACTCGCGCGGTGACGTTGAAGCACCCGGCGTCGAGATCGCCGCCGAGGTCGACGAAGGCGGTCCTGGTGAGTTCGAGGACCCGGCCGCGGGGTGAGGTGCCGCAGCGCACGCACCTGTCACAGAAGCGCGCCGCGAGGCAGCCGCACTCGATGATCGGGACGCGCGTCGCCAGCCCGGTGCAGTCGTTGCGGACGTGCAGCTCGCTGGCGATCGACAGGAGCGGCAGCGGCGAGGGCGGCCCCGTGCCGCAGCCGCCGGCGTCACCGTGCGAGTCGAGCGCGGGGTACGCCGCGCCGTGGCGCTCGGCATAGCCGCTGCGGGCGGGGTCGTACCAGGTGGCGGTGCCGCGCAGGATCGTGGGCACCGAGCCGGATCGCCGTCTCGCCCGCGCGGGCTCGGCATGTGAGGCCGGCTGCGGTGACTTCGAGGCGGGTTGCAGACCGTGGATCTCACCGCCGCGGCGCACGCCGATGACGTCGATCAGCGAGCCGGTCTCCAGCAGTGGATGGCGGACGCGGATGGAGCTCATGGCCTCGGCCGGGATGACGAGAGCCGTACGTCCGCGGTGTGGTCCGGCGTCGACCTCGAGCACGTGTCCGGAGCGCCCGGCGATGACACCGGTGACCCGGGTGATGTCCACCCAGATCCGCTCCGCGGCCAGGCCGCCGGTGCCGGTCGGGCGGACGATGACGTCGCGTCCGGGCTGGAGGGCGCCTGCGCCGGCCGCACCGGCGTGCCAGATGAACGCGTTGGCCGAGATCGGCAGGCGTACCTCCGAGCCGTCCGGCGCCGCCAGGACGAGCAGGTGCGGGCTCGCCTCGACGACAGTGCCCTCGACACTGCGGAGCGGCCGGCCGCCGGCCTCGTGCTGCTCGGGCGGTCGGGGGCCGGGCACGGCCTCGCGAAGCCGACGTCGGCGCAGGACCAGATCGCGGGTGAGCAGCGGCGGCATGGGGTCTCCGGGAGTTGATCATGTCTGCTGGTCAGGGGGTTGTGTAAGACCGCAAGTCAAGACTTACCCCGAGCCCTCCTTCTGTCGACTCCTTTGTCCAAATAAACCAATGAAGTTGGCCGAGAATACGTGATACTTATTCGCAATTCCGTGGGCCGCGTTGACCGGAATATGAGATTCGACTTGATCCATAATTACGGTCTTCGTGCGATCGTCGGGCCTGGTGGCACCATCACTCCCCAGCCTTACGGACGGTCACGTGGGCGCAGCATCGCATGACGAGTTCCACGATTTCGTGGCCGCGCGACGGCCGACGCTGCTGCGTGCGGCCATGTTGCTGACCGCGGACCGCGCCGACGCCGAAGATCTTCTTCAGTCCGCGCTGACCAAGACCTACCTCGCCTGGGGGCGCATCAACGACCGCGGCGCACTCGACGGTTATGTGCGCCGCACGATGGTCAACATCAACATCTCGTGGTGGCGGCGGAGGAGGCTCGAGGAGTACCCCACCGACGAGCTCCCCGACACCCCGATCGCCGACGACACCCGCCGCAGCGAACTGCGCGACGGACTGGACCGCATCCTCGACCGGCTGCCCGCACGCCAGCGCGCGGCGATCATGCTGCGCTACTACGAGGACCTCACCGAGACCGAGATCGCCGAGACGCTCGGCGTCAGCGTCGGCACGGTCAAGAGCACGGTCTCCCGGGCGATCGCGAAGCTGCGCGACGAGGCGGCCCGCGAACTTGCCTCCCTTGAGTGATCGTTAAGTACTGACAACGGCGCACGCGCGGGACAGAATCCCAGTCACACCCGTGGAGCGTGGAGGCCGTCGTGTGGAGCACGATGCAGGACTATCCGCTGACCATTTCCTCGATCAGGCAGTACGGCACAGGGGTATTCGGTGACAGTGAGGTCGCCACCTTCACCGGCGAGGGCGTGCGGCGCATGTCGTACGCCGAGCTGGGCCGCCGCGCCGCGCGCCTGGCGAACGCGCTGCGGGGGCTGGGGGTCGACGCCGACCAGCGGGTGGCGACCTTCCAGTGGAACACCGCCGAGCACCTCGAGGCGTACCTCGCGATCCCCTCGATGGGCGCGATCATGCACACCCTCAACATCCGGCTCGCCGCCGACCAGCTCGTCTACATCGCCGACCACGCCGAAGACGAGATCATCATCGTCGGCGACACACTCGTGCCGCTGCTGGCCTCGGTGCTCCCTCAGATGAAGACGGTCCGGCACGTCATCGTCATCGGGGACGCCGACCTGTCCCCGCTCGAGTCGGCCGGCAAGACGCTGCACTCGTACGAGGAGTTGCTCGCCTCCGCGTCGGACACCTTCGACTGGCCCGCGCTCGACGAACGCCAGGCGGCGGCCATGTGCTACACCAGCGGCACCACGGGCAACCCCAAGGGCGTCGTCTACTCCCACCGCTCGGCGTACCTGCACTCGATGTCGGCCTGCACCGGCAACGCCTTCGCCCTGTCGGCCGCCGACCGAGTGCTGCCGGTCGTGCCGATGTTCCACGCCAATGCCTGGGGCCTTCCGTACGCCGCACTGCTGGCCGGCGCGTCCCTCGTCATGCCCGACCGTTTCCTGCAGGCCGAGCCGCTCGTACGCCTGATCGAGGACGAGCGCCCGACCGTCTCCGGCGCGGTGCCCACGATCTGGAACGACCTGCTCCGGTACGCGGTCGAACACGACTCCGACCTCAGCTCGCTGCGGCTCGTACCCTGCGGTGGCTCGGCCGTACCGGAGTCACTGATGCGCTCGTTCGACAAGCTCGGCGTGCACATCGTGCAGGCCTGGGGCATGACCGAGACCTCACCGCTCGCCTCCGTCGCACACGCGCCGCACGGCGTGGCCGACCAGTGGCCGTACCGCGCGACCCAGGGCCGGATCCTGTCCGGCCTGGAGGCCCGCGTGGTCGGCGACGGCGACCGGATACTCCCGTCCGACGGCACGGCGGTCGGCGAAATCGAGATCCGCGGCGCGTGGATCACCGGCACGTACTACAAGGACGAGGACCCGACGAGGTTCAACGACGGCTGGCTGCGCACCGGGGACGTCGGCAAAATCTCCCCTGACGGCTATCTCGTCCTGACGGACCGGGCGAAGGACGTCATCAAGTCGGGCGGTGAGTGGATCTCGTCGGTGGACCTGGAGAACCACCTCATGGCCCACCCGGACGTGGTCGAGGCGGCGGTGGTCGGCGTCCCGGACGACCGCTGGCAGGAGCGGCCACTGGCCTCGGTCGTCCTGCGTGAGGGCGCCTCGGTGTCGGCCGGCGACCTACGAGAGTTCCTGGCCGCGCGTGTGCCGAGCTGGCAGCTGCCGGAGCGGTGGAGCTTCATCGCCGAGGTGCCGAAGACCTCGGTCGGGAAGTTCTCCAAGAAGACACTGCGCCGGCTGTACGCGGAAGGCGGACTAGAGGTCGTACGCGCCTAGCGGCGTGAGCTGAGCCCAGGCCCGGGTCTGCTCGTCGGCGTTGTCCCGCAACCACTCGGTGAACCGCGCGTGACTCCGCCGGGGGACGCTCCCCTCGCAGTACGACCAGACCTCCGGGTCCTCCCCATGGCCCCGGAGGAAGTCGAACTGCGAGCCCTGGTGCATGAGGATGACGCGATCCTCGGCTCGCAGCTCGAGCCCGGTGCCGTCGAGAAGCTCCTGAGCGGCGGCACGCAACCCGATGACCTGCGGGTGGAAGACGTCACTGCCCTGCAGGAACCTCCCAGCACCGCCGCCGGCGCTCTCGAGGAAACACCGGTAGGCGCCGCTGATCGGCCCCGGCTGATCCTTGTCGATGACCCCGATGACGTTGTCATCGAGCCCGTGTACGTCGTCGGGCGAGGCCGTCGTGCCGTCACAGACCGCGTCGAGACACCTGCGGACCCGCTCAGTGACACTCATCCCCGCCCAGACCTCACCAGATATGGATCTACCCTGGTCCATGCCACCTCCGGTCTGTGGGCCCGTCTTGGATGACGTGCGGATGCCGCGCAGGGTTCCTGGACGAGCCGTCCGTCTACGGCGAACCAAGGATCAGCGAGGGGGAAGGCAACCACTTTGCCGGATGGGTGTGTAGGCCGGTAGCCTGTGTGCGGCCTGCGGGCCACGAGGAGGCTTCGCCTAGTCCGGTCTATGGCGCCGCACTGCTAATGCGGTTTGGGCTTACCGTCCATCCGGGGTTCAAATCCCCGAGCCTCCGCCCCACCTGCACCCTCTCCGGTGACTTGCTCACTGGAGAGGGTGTTTTTGATCTTGTGGTCTCATTCCTGGTCTCATTCGGTCCCCCAGAGCGCCGAGCCGATGAGCGCGCTCGCGTCCCGGACCTGTGGAGAGGCGACGTGCGTGTACCGCTCCGTGGTGGTGACGCGCGCGTGGCCCAGGATCTCTTGGACGACGCGGACGTGGACGCCTTGCTCGATTGACCAGCGGAGGCCGAGCGCCTCGCCCTGGCGGATGCCGAGGACGAGGGCGACGGACCAGCGTGCGACGTTGCGATGT
>JAOPYG010000197.1 GCA_025964685.1 Actinoallomurus sp.
GGCACCCACCCCTCGCAGTCGTACTTGCGTGCGGCGCTCGAGCCGAGGTCGCCGCCCGCGGTGTCGATAACGCGGTACGGCAGCTCGACCTTGGCGAGCATCTCCTTCTCCCAGTTGAGCAGGCGAAGGTGCTCCTCGAGGGCGTCCTCGGGGTCGCAGAAGGATAACATCTCAACCTTGTCGAACTGGTGCACGCGGATGATGCCGCGGGTGTCCTTGCCGTACGAGCCGGCCTCCCGGCGGAAGCAGGAGGACCAGGCCGCGTAGCGCCGCGGGAGATCGCCGATGATCTCGTTCATGTGGTAGCCGGCCAGCGGCACCTCGGACGTGCCGACGAGGTAGAGGTCCTCCTCGGGCAGCTGGTAGACCTCGGCGGCGTGCGCGCCGAGGAACCCGGTGCCCTCCATCGCCTCCGGCTTGACCAGCACGGGCGGGATCATGGCGGTGAACCCGTTGTCGATCGCCTGCTCCATCGCCAGGTTGAGCAGGGCGAGCTGCAGCTGGGCGCCGACGCCGGTCAGGTAGGAGAACCGGGCGCCGGAGACCTTCGCGCCGCGCTCCATGTCGATCGCGCCGAGGGCCTCGCCGAGCTCGAGGTGGTCTTTCGGCTCGAAGTCGAAGGACCGCGGAGTGCCGACGGTCTCGAGCACGACGTAGTCGTCCTCGCCACCGGCGGGCGCGCCCTCCTCGACGATGTTCGGCACGGTCCGCAGGAGGTCGTTCAGCTCCTGTTCGAGCCGCTGCGACTCGGCGTCGGTCTCCTTGACCCGCTGCGCCAGCTCCTTGGCGTGGTCGAGGAGCTTCTGCCGCTCGTCGCCCTGCGCCTTGGAGACCGACCTGCCGACACTCTTCTGCTCGGCCCGGAGCGACTCGAACGAACTCAGCGCGGACCGCCGGCGCTCGTCGAGCTCGAGCAGCCGCTCGACGACGGAGTCGTCCTCACCCCGGGTGCGCTGGCTGACACGCAACCGGTCCGGGTCATTACGCAGAGTTCGCAGGTCGATCACAGGCACGAGGTTACCCGCACGGCCTCGGGCACCGCGCGCCGATTACCGCCCACGCGCACCTCAGCGCACGTCGACGTGTCCCCAGAACCGGTGACGGCAAGGTACGACGAGCTCCCCGCGTAGGTCGCGCGCCAGGTGCCGGGGAGCGCCGGAACGTTCGGCTCAAAAGAGACGCACAAAGATCATCTCGGGTTGGCCACCGGAGGCACGGTTCGGTAACGGCGATCAGAGGTCGTGGCCGGAACGGATCGCGGAGAGCCAGGCGGACGCCTCGGTGAAGTCGTCGTCGTGGGTGCCGCGGCGGATCTCCGGGCGCACCTCGTCGGCACGCGGGTAGCTGCCGAGGAACCGCACCTCCGAGCAGACCCGCCGCAGGCCCATGAGCGCCTCGCCGACCCGCGCGTCCGCGACGTGGCCCTCGCAGTCGATCCAGAAGCGGTAGCGGCCGAAGCCGTCGCCGGTCGGACGTGACTGGATCAAGGTCAGGTTGACCCCGCGCACCGCGAACTCGGTGAGGAACTCCAGCAGCGCGCCGGGGTGGTCGTCGGTCAGGTACGCCATCAGCGAGGTGCGGTCCGTACCCGTCGGTGCGACGGGCGGCCCGGGGCGGCGTACGAGGACGAACCTCGTCACGGCTCCGGCGCGGTCGGCGATGCCCTCGGCCGCGGCGACGAGGCCGTAGCGCTCTCCGGCGATGGGCGCGGCGATCGCCGCGTCGAACTCGGAGGTGGGGTCGGAGACCGCCATCGCGGCGCCCGCGGTGGATGTGCCGGTCGACACCTCCGCGTCGGGCAGGGTCCCGGAAAGCCACCGGCGGCACTGGGCGTAGGCATGCGGGTGGGTGCAGACGCGCTTGATGTCGCCCAACCGCGTGCCGGGGCGTACGAGCAGGGAGAACTCCACGGGCAGCAGCACCTCGCCCGCGATGATCAAGGCGTGGCCGTCGGCGAGGTCGTCCACGGTGGTGGTGACCGGGCCCTCTACGGAGTTCTCCAGCGGCACCATCGCGGCGTCGGCGTCACCGCGGCGTACGGCGTCGAGCGCCGCCGGAACGGTGGCGAACGGCTCGCGCACCGCGTCGGCCGCCTCGGGCAGCGTGAGGAGGGCGGCCTCGGTGAACGTGCCTTCCGGCCCGAAATAGGCGAATCGGTTGCCTACCCCGTCGCCGTGACGTGGGTCGTACTCGCTCACAAAGGTCCCCTCAGGCCGGATCCGGTCCGCTGTCATTCCAGGTTACGGGCTGTCATGGACCGGCATGAGCGGTTCGCGGCGTTAGGAGGGTGAGGAGGGCTGACCGTTGACGCGGACGTCGAGGCGGTCGTCCAGCCGGATCGAGGGGCCACGGCCGAGCCGGGCGGCGCGTACGACGTGATCCTCTTCGGGCGACAGGACCTGCTGGCTGCGGCCGCCCTGGATCACGCGGGCGTAGGTGCGCGCCTCGGTGCGGCCGTTGATCGAGGTGAGCACGATGCCGTCGCCCAGGGCGTTGAGCATCGCCACGGAGAACGACAGGCCGGCGGCGGCCTCTTTGAGCGCGTCGTAGTGGACGATGGCGACGTCGCGGACGGCCCGGTTGTCGCCGGCTCCGGAGGTCACCTGAAGCTGGCGGCGCATCATCTCGGCGCACTCCTCGAAGGCCTGCACCGCACGCTTGCGCGCGGTGAGACCCGCGTAGAGCCCCAGTCCGCCGAGGACGATTCCGATCGAAGCCAACGTGATATGGATCACGGACCGAGCGTACCGACCTGGGCATGATTACGCGAGGTATCCACGCCATCACTTTGCGGATCCATCGGACGGCTCCGCCGCCGGCCCAGCACGACGAGCAACGCGAGCGCGCCCAGGCCGTACGCGTCCTGGACGACACGGCCGAGGAAACGCGGCCCCGTGTGGTCCGCCAGCATGGTGATGCCCCACCAGGGCACCTCCAGCACGTAGAAGATCCAGATTCCGGCGGCGAGGGCGATGCGGCGCCGGTCACGACCGTCACCGACGATCGCGCCGAAGACCACCACGAGCCACGCGAGGTGGTGGATCCAGGCGACCGGCGACACGAGCACCGCGATCAGCCCGGTGATCGCGATGCCGCGGATCTCATCGCCGTCCCGCCAGGCCGCGCGGGCGGCGCGGAAGCCGAAGTAGGCGACGACCGCGACACAGGCGAGCCAGAGCACGGACGTTACGGCGTCCGGCCAGTAGAGCCGCAGGAGCATCCCGCGGATCGACTGGTTCGTGGTGGCGGTGTTGGCACCGAGCCGATCGCTGTCGAACAACGCGCGGAACCAGTAGTCGGCGGAGTCCGCGGGCAGGACGAGGAAGGTGCCGAGCGTGGCCACCACCGCCGCGACGGCGGCGGTGACCGCCTCACGCCGGCGCCCGGTGATCAAGAAGTAGATGACGAAGACGCCGGGCACCAGCTTGATCGCGGTGGCCAGCCCGACCAGAAGGCCGCGTGGCCAGCGGGTACGGGCGGGCGCGACGTCGGCGACGCACATGGCGACGAGAAGGAGGTCGACCTGCCCGAACCGAATCTGGTCGCGCAGCGGCATGACATAGGTACAGACTCCGACGAGCACTCCGGTCATGATCGGCGCCCACGGCCGGATCCGGCCGAGCAGTCCGGCGAAGGAGTAACGCACCACTAGGGTCATGGCCACGAAGATCAACGCCGTCCACAGCCACTGGGCGGCGGTCCACGGGATCAGGGCGAGCGGCACGGCCAGCAGCACCGCGAACGTCGGGTAGGTGAAGGGCAGAAGCTGCGGCGGCTGGGTCACGAAGTCATAGACCGGCGCCCCGCGAAGCACCGCCTGACCGCCCGACCGGTAGACGTCGAGATCGACGAGGCGCTGATCGGGCTGGTTGGTCAGCCAGTGCAGGACGAGGGGCCCGACCGCGACGGCGGCGATGACGACCGCCGCGATGACGATCACGGCCCCGCGCATCGTCCTTCGACCACCCATGTGTCCATCCTGTCCCACGTCCGCGGCTAGCCTGGGGACGTCCCAGACATGGAGGTGATCGTGGCACAGCCGCGCGATGCGGAACGTAGCCACACAAAAGGTGCAGCGGCCGCGTTGCTCCTTCTCACGGCCGTGGTGCTGGCCTTCCTGGCCGCCCCGGCATCGGCCGCGCCGGCCCAGGCGCCCGTCAACGGCCACGTCGTGGTCATCGGTGTGCCCGGCCTGCTGTGGGGCGACATTCACGATACCGCCACGCCGAATCTCGCCAGACTGGTCGGGCAGGGCTCCTCCGCCGCGCTGTCGATCAAGACCGTCGGCCCGCACACATGCCCCATCGACGGCTGGCTGACCCTGTCCGCGGGACAAAGATCACAACTGCGCAACGGCAGCTGCGGCCTGCCGCCGACACCGGAGGGCAACGCCGTCCCCGGTTTCGCCGCGATGCGCGACGACAACGCGCACAACAAGTACAACTCGCGCGTCGGCCTGCTCGGTGACGCGGTCCACCACGCCGGCGCCTGCACGATGGCGATCGGGCCCGGGGCCGTGCTCGGCGCGGCCGACGGCGCCGGGCGCGTCGACGGCTACATCCCCTCGATCGCGCAGATCCCAGCCGACGGGCTCTCGCGGTGCGCGCTCACGATGGTCGACGTCGACGACGTGTTCCGCGCCTACATCGACGCGGGTGTCGACGTGGACGGCCGGCAGGTCGAGGTCAACTCCAAGAAGCGGGCGGCCGCGGTGAAACGCGCCGACGACCAGATCGGGCGCGTGCTCACCGCCCTACCGCCGGACACCACCGTGCTGCTCGCCGGACTCTCCGACGCCAACGTCTCCGCGCATCTGCGCGTCGCGATCGCGAGCGGCCCGGGGTTCTCCGGTCGCTACCTGACGGCGGACTCCACCCGCACCGGTGGCCTGGTCACGCTGACCGACGTCACCGCGACGATCCTGCACTCCCTCGGCATCAAGCAACCGAGCGACGCGGTGGGCGCCCGCTGGCGTGACGACGGCGCCAAGCCCGCCTCGATCGCCACGCTGACCAAGAACCTGAACGACCATGACGTGGCCGCGCAGTCCTACAGCCGGCTGGTTCTTCCCTTCTACCTCGTCCTCGTGATCGTGCAGGTGGCGCTGTACGGCTTCGGCACGTTCGTCCTCAGCCGGAAGTGGCGGCGGATGCTGACGGCCACCAGGGTCGCGGCGCTGGCCGGCGCCTCGCTGCCCGTGGCGTCCTTCCTCGCCAACCTGGTCCCGTGGTGGTCGGGCCATCCGGCCGTCACGGTGGTCACCGCCATCGTGGTCCTGATCGCCGTGATCACCGGCGTCGCGCTGGCCGGACCGTGGCGCCGCTCGATCACCGGGGCCGGGGCCGTCGTCGGCGGCGTGACGGCACTCGTGCTCACCCTCGACGTGCTCACCGGAAGCCATCTGCAGACCTGCAGCATGCTGGGGTACACCCCGCTGGTCGCGGGCCGCTTCTACGGCTTCGGCAACATCCCGTGGGCCCTGTGGGTCACCGGTCTGATCATCGTGACCGGGGCCGTGACCGGATGGCTGCTGAGCGCCGGGCGCCGTGGTGTGGCGACGGCGGTCGTCATCGCCGCCGGTGTCTTCGCACTCGTCATCGACGGCGCGCCCTTCGCGGGCGCGGACTTCGGCGGCATCATCGCGATCTTCCCCGGGTTCGCGGTGTTCGCCCTGATGATCGCTGGTCGGCGCATCCGCCCGTCACGGCTTGTCGCCGTGCTGGCGGTCGGCGCGGTCGTCGTCCTGGGCGTGTCGTTCCTGGACTCGCTGCGCGCCGAACCGACCCACATCGGGGAGTTCTGGAAGAGCCTGGTGAACGGGCACGGCGGCACGATCGTCCTCCGGAAGTTCCGCGGGATGATCGGCACCTTCGGTAATTGGGAGCTCTCGGTCATCGCGGTGGCGGCCATCGTCTTCCTGGTCTTCGCGCTGCTGCGCCCGCTCGCCTGGCGGGCCGCCGTGCTCCACACCGCCTACGAGCGGGCTCCCGCGCTGCGGCCCACGCTGATCGCCGTCCTCGTGACCGCGGGGGTGGGGATGCTGGTCAACGACTCCGGCGTGGCGATCCCGGCACTGGCGTTCACGGTGGCGATCCCGCTGGCGCTCGCGGCGAGCATCCAGGCGCTCGAGCCCGAGGAGACCAGCGGGCCGCCGCCACGATCAGAGCGATCAGAGTCAGCGTCAGCACCCAAGGCGTGACCTGCGCGCGTACGACCGTGATCAGCCAGTCGAGGTCGTGCGGCAGCCCGGCGAGCCGGGGGTCCCTGGCCGGCAGATAGGCGAGCGCGAGCACGCAGGTGCGGGCCAGCAGGATCCAGTCGAACCGCGACCACGCCAGCAGCGCGATCGTCGCCCAGCCGAGCCCGTCGTACCAGGGCAGGGCGTACGGCGCGGCGAACAGCCAGGCCAGCGCCAGCGCGGCGGCGACGCGGAACGTCTCGTCGCCGATCGGGTCGGTGAGGACGTGCACCTGCGGCCTCGGCAGCGCGCGGAGCAGCAGGACGGCCAGCACGAGGGTGAGCACGACCGAGCCGATCTGCACCGTCGACCGTGACACCGTGACGATCAGGCCTCCGGTGGCCCCCGCCAGCAGGTGCCATGGCGTGGCCAGTGACACCGACTTGGAGGCCCGGCTGAGCTGGTCGAACGAGTGCGGACCGGCGATGAGGTAGGCCAGCCCGGCCACGGCCGCCGCCGAGACGCAGAGAGCCGCGACGCGTGCGGCGGCCGGCCACCGTCCGGACCGCTGGCCGGGCTCGGCCGGCCGGGCCCGCCACCACTCGCTGACGAGGACCAGGAACGGGCCGCCTCCCGCGATGGCGACGTTGATCTTGATGGCGGCGCCCGCGCCGATGAGCACGCCCGCGGCCACGCAGCGGCTCAGGGTGCGGCCCTCCTGCGGCCTGGGCCGCAGCGGGTCCGGCATCGCGAACACCGCCAGCCCGGCCACCGCGAAGGCGATCGCCAGCACGTCGTTGTGCGCTCCGCCGACGAGCTCGAAGAGCAGCAGGGGGTTGGCCGTCCACAGCAGAGCGGCACGCAGCTCGCGGCCTGGATCGCCGCGCGCGCTCCGGTACAGCAGCAGTCCGGCGGCGAGGAACGCCATGACGTTGGTCAGCGACATGACGAAGACCGTCAGGCGTACGGACGTGCCACCGATCAGCGAGGCGAACGTCTGCTGCGCGGTGGCGATCGGCCCGTACACGGTCGGGGTGTCCCGCCAGTCCTGGACCGCGCGGGTCACCGGATCGGCGGGCAGGCTCCGCGCGGTCGTGGCGTACGGGTCGTTGCCGGTGACCGCCATCCGGCCGTACGCGGCGTAGTTGAGGTGGTCGGCCGAGCCGACCGGCGGCATCAGCGCGAACGCCCCCGCGGCGATCGCGCCGGCGACGAGCAGCAGGCGCGGGCGGAACGTCCAGCCGCCGCGCGCCGCCAGGAAGCACAGGGCCAGGCCGCCGCCGGAGAGCACCACGCCGGCGACGGTGAGGGCGATGACCAGGTACGGGGAGGGGTGACCGGTGAGGGAGTACGGCGGCCGGCTCGCGGCGCCTGGCAGCGCCGGCTCCATCACGGAGGGGCCGAGCAGGGCGGTCAGCAGGAAGCAGCCGAGGCCGCCCGCGCTCAGGCAGAGGCCCGCGACGCCGCGGCGATCACCGCCGCGCGCGGTGGGCCGGCCCGGTGTCGTGGTCCCGGCCGGCGGAGCGGCGGCACGATCGTCGCGGTCGACGGCGGAGTCACGGGGATCGCCGGACGCATCGTCCCGATCGGCGGCGGCCTGGGTGAACCGCTCATCTCTGCCGGTTGGCGGGGTCAAGTGATCACGGCCGGTGTCCGGTCGGGCGGAGTCGCGGGCTCAGCGTCCGGCACGACGCAGTCGGCCCAGTTGCCTGGCCACGGCCGGTTCACGGGCCGCCAGGGCACGCGCGACGTCGCGGAGCTGCCGCCCGCGGTGGACCTGCGCTCGCCAGTCGGTGCCGGTGGCGCGGTGCGAGAGCGGCACCTCGACCTCCGCGATCTTGAAGCCCTTGCGCAGCAGGTCGATGGTCAGGCCGGTCTCGACGCCGAAGCCGGGCGCGAGCGGCTGTCCGGCGTCGAACGCCGCACGGGTCAGGCACCGCTGGCCGTTGAGCGGCTGGCCGGCGGTCCAGCCGGTGAGGCGCTTGATGCCGTCACGCGACAGGCGTACGACGAAGCCGTGCCCGCCGAGCTTGACCAGCTCACTGAAGATCGCGATGGTCATGTCGGCGGACCCGTTGCGTACGGGCTCGATGAGCGGGCCGGCCTGCTTGGCCGACTCGCCCAGGTCCGCGTCGAGGAAGAGCAGGTGTCGCGGCACGTCCCGGTCGAGCAGACGCGCCGCGGCCGCGCCGGTCTCCATGGCCGCGCCCTTGCCGCGGTTGCGGGAGTGCCGGACGACCTTCGCGCCGCTGCCCTCGGCGAGCCGCCCGGTCGCGTCCGCGGATCCGTCATCCACGACGACGACCAGGTCCACGCCCGGCAGTGACGCGGCGGCCTCCACGGTCGCGGCGATCCGGTCCTGCTCGTCCTTGGCCGCGATGATGACGGCCGTGTCCCCGTGCGTGTCCGCCTGCATGATGGCGATGGTAGTGGCGGCTACGTCCGTCCGAAGGCGGGTACGGCATCGTGCACGGAGAACACCGTGTCGAGGCCGGTCACCTGCAAGATCCGGCGAACCGCCGAACGCGGCGCCGCGAGCTCCAACGAGCCGCCGTGCTCACGCAGCCGCTTCATGGCCGAGAGCAGGACGTTCATCCCGGTCGAGTCACAGAACTCGACCCCGCTGAGGTCCACGACAAGCCTGCTGACTCCCTCGCGAACGAGCGCGGCCAGCTCTGTTTGCAGTCTAGGTGCGGTATAGAGATCGACCTCGCCGTATACAGAGACGACGGCGTGACCTCCCTGAGATGCAGTCGAGATCTTTAGCTCCACGAGCCGCACACTAGCGTCCCCCGCGCGGGGGAACCAGAGGTGAGCCGGATTAGGGACTGTCCGTTGCCCGGTGGTGGGATGTCCTTTGCCTGAACGGTGCGCAGTTTTCGCCATTTCTCGTGACATTTAGCGATCGTTCCGGCGCAGGTCAGAGTACGTATAGATCATCTCGGTTCCGTACACCCGATGTGCGGGAATTCGGCCACCGGCGCGTCGCGCTTAGGAGAAGCTAGATGCGTGGAAGACAGGTCCGGTAATCCCGGGGAAGCCTGGCCGCGGGCCGCACCCTTGCCGGGGCGGCCGCGATGACCGGCGACAGACTCGACGATCCACGGCGCGCGCGGCTCCGCGAGCGCCTGGAGACCATCCGGACCCGCTCGCAGAAGTCCAATTCGTGGCGGTCTGTGACGCACTACTTCTCGGCCCTCGTGAACCGCGAGGGCGTCGTACCGGTCAAGGCGCGGCTGTCCCGCGAGGACCTGAGATTCCTCGCCTCCGCCCGTGACGAAGTGATCGCCTTCTGCGAGCTGGGCCTGCGGCTGCTCGACCTGCACCAGCCGCGAGACGGCGGCATCTCCAGCGACCCGCGCAGCCCCGTCCGCCGCTGCCGCGCGTGCATGTGGCGCTGGCCGTGCCCGACCATCCGCGCCGTGGAGGAGTCGGTGGAGCGGCCACCCGGTTCCTGAGGCGCATGCGACAGGAAAAGCCGTGGACCGCCCGCCCTGACCTGGGCGGCCGGTCCACTCACGTCACTCCAGGTCAGCCGATGCGGCCCTGACGGACGCCCAGCTGCGCGTCCTTACCGCTGGTGCCGAGCGTTCCGGCCCCGAAGGTCGCCGAGCCCGTCGCGGTGACTCCACTGGCGGTGCCGGGCAGCACGCTCACCGCGCCGTCGGTGCCGTTCTCCTTCGGCGCGCCGGCGATCAGGTCGGCATAGCCGTCGGCGTTGGGGTTGAGCAGGTTGACCGTCCAGCCCACCTCGTCGCCTGCCTCGGCCGCGCCCGGTACGCCGGCCGTGTCCTGCGAGACGGCCTGCGAGCCGGTGCCGCCGAGCCCCGCGGCGGCGCCGTACAGCACGAACGCCTCACCGGCGTGCGCCAGCGAGCTGATGGAGCGGTACGGCACACCGACCGCGAGGTCGTACTCGCCGTCCTTGTTGACGTCACCGGCGGCCAGTGAGTAGCCGAACCGGTCACCGGCCACGGCCCCTCCGGGCATGCCGGCGCTGTTCTGACTGATCGTGCTGGTCGTGCCCAGGGTGACGTCCGCGTCGCCCTTGTAGACCGTCACGTGGCCGCCCACGCCGTTGCTCTCGTCGGCGCCGCCCACCGCGACGTCCCCGTAGCCGTCGCCGTCGAAGTCGCCCACGGCGAGGCTGTCCACGCGCGTGATCATCTCGTTCGCGAAGGACGGGCCCTGATCGTTGAAGTCGTCCCAGACGTCGAATCCGTACGTCGGGTCCTCGGTGTCCTGCCAGCCGATGATCAGGTCGGGCTTGGAGTCACCGTTGACGTCGCCGGCCGCCGGGATGAACCCGGTCACCGCGGAGTCCGCCGCCGCCGAGACCGCCTTGCGCTTGCTCCCTCGCACCTTGTGCGGCTGAGCCGTCGGCGCGAAGACCTTCGCGGACTGGGCGGCCTTTCGCGCCTGCAGGGCCGGCCCCGGGTTCTTGAACGGCCAGAAGAATCCGTCGCCCGGCGAGGTGTCCACCCAGTCGGTGTGGCCGTCCCCGTCGAAGTCGGCCGACACCAGCGAGTAGCCGAACCGGTGCGCCGCGCCGGCGCCGTCGGGCTCACCCATGGCAGCGGAGCCGGTGCCCGTCAGCCCGGACGGCGAGCCCCACAGGATCGTCTCCGACCCCGCGTTCGCACCGGCGGTGGTGTCCTCGTCCGGGGCACCGACGAGCAGGTCCGCGTACCCGTCCTCGTCGTAGTCCAGGGACGTGAGGGAGAAGCCGAAGTGGTCACCCGCCTCGGCGGTCCCCGGAACTCCCGTGGTGTTCTGGGAGATGACCTGCTTCTTCGCCGTGTTCAGGCCGGCCGACGAGCCGTTCACGATCGTCACGAAGCCGGCGGTGGTGTAGCTGCCGACCGTGCCGTACGGGTCGCCCAGCGCCAGGTCGGCGTAGCCGTCACCGTTGAAGTCATACGGCGCCGCCCCCGCGGCCCTCACCGCCGCCTGAGCCGTGGCCGGCGCCACGGCCGCGTGCGCCGCGGCCGTCATTCCCGCCGCCCCCAGTGCGGTGACCGCGGTGACGGCCAGCGCACGCGAGATAACGCGTACTTTCACCAGACCTCCTAGGACCTGCCACTCGCGATGGCGAGTGCCGATCATGGGACGTCGGAGGTTTGCCATTGGTTTACCGCCAGGGAAACGTACGGCGAACGGGATCCGGCCGCCCGTGGCATCGGGCGGCCGGTCCGTGGTCAGCCGTTGCGGCCGATGATCCGGCCGATCTGCGCGTCCTTGCCGGTGACGCCGAACGTCCCGGCTCCGAAACTCGTCGAGCCGGTGCCGGTGACGCCACCGGCGCCGCCCTTGAGCACGCTCACGGTGCCGTCGAGGGAGTTCTCCCCCGACGCTCCGGCGACCAGGTCGGCGTAGCCGTCATTGGTGATGTCCACCAGGCTCACGCCGGTACCGCACGCGTCGTCGGTCTCGGCCGTGCCCGGAACACCCGAGGTGCTCTGCGAGACGGCCTGCGATCCGGTGCCGGTCAGGCCGTCGGCCGACCCGTACAGCACGATCGCCTCGCCGGCTCGCGCCTTGCCGCTGACCGTACGCCCGGGAACGCCCACGGCAAGGTCGGACCTGCCGTCGTGGTTCACGTCACCGGCCGCCAGGGAGGTGCCGAACTTGTCGCCGAGCGCGGTCGCGCCGGGCACTCCTGCCGTCTCCTGGTTGATCATGTACGACGTCTCCATGCCGACGTTCGCGTCACCCTTGAAGACGACCAGGTGGCTGTGCTCCCGCCCGCTGTCGTCGGCCGCCCCGGCGGCGACGTCCGCGTAACCGTCGCCGTCGAAGTCGCCCACGGCGAGCCCGTCGAGCTTGGTGAGCACCTCGTTCGTCGGAGTGGTCTCGGCCGGGTCGGTCCACAGGTCGAAGCCGTACTGGTACTTCGCCTCGGCCTTGGTGTCGCGCCAGCCCAGGACCAGGTCGGTCCGCTGGTCACCGTTGACGTCACCGGCGACCGGGACCAGGGCGTCGAGCGTCGCGACGGCCTCGGCCTTGGCCAGTCCCTTGGTGCCGCGGACCGCCCGGTGTTTCACGGCCGGCGCGAACGTACGGACCGCGGCGCGCAGGTTCGACGCCGTGGTGAACGTCCAGAAGCGGGCGTCGCCCGGTGAGGTGTCCACCCAGTCCATCACGCCGTTACCGTCGAAGTCGCCCGTCGTCATCGAGAAGCCGAAGCGGTGGTTCGCGCCGGCGTTCTCGGGTTCGGGCAGTGTCTGCGAGCCGGTGCCGGTGAGCCCGGACTTGGTCCCCCAGAGGATCGTCTCGGACCCGGCGTTCGTACCGTTGGTCGTGTCCTCGTCCGGAGCGCCCACGAGCAGATCGGCGTAGCCGTCATGGTCGTAGTCGAGCGAGGTGAGCGAGTAGCCGAAATGATCGTTCTTCTCTGCGGACCCCGGCACACCCGTTGTGCTCTGGCTGAAGACCTGCTTCTTGGCGGTGTTCGCACCCGTCTTCGAGCCGTACACGATCGTCACGAAGCCCGCACTGGTCGTGCTGCCGACCTTGCCGTACGGGCTGCCCAGCGCCAGGTCGGGATACCCATCGCCGTTGAAGTCATACGGCTTGGCCCCTGCGGCCGCCTTCGCCTCGATCGAGACGGCGGACGCATGGACCGTGCCGGCCAATCCCGCCGCCCCCAGTGCCGTGACCGCAGCGACGGCCAGCGCGCGCGAGAAAACGCGTTGTCTCACCAAACCTCCTCAGCCCCAGCCGCTCGCGATGGCGAACGGCCTTGAATGGACGTCGGAGGTCTGGTCCGGGTTTACCCGCTTACGGAAGTGCTACGACCCCGGCCGCGAACACACACCCGGGTCAGGGACGGTTAGCGTGCAAGGCATGCGCGTACTCGTCACCGGCTCATCCGGCTTCATCGGCTCGCACATCGTCGACGCGCTGCGGGAGGACGGCCACGAGGTGCGGACGTTCGACCTGCGGTCGGGCGAGGACGTCCGGGACGAGAGGGCGGTCCCCCGGCACCTGGCCGGTGTCGACGTGGTCTGTCACCAGGCCGCGAAGGTCGGGCTCGGGGTGGACGTGTCGGACCTTCCCGCGTACGCCTCCTCGAACGTCCTGGGCACCGCCGTGCTGCTCGCCTCCATGGCGCGGGTGGGGTGCGAGCGGCTCGTGCTGGCCTCATCGATGGTGGTGTACGGCGAGGGGGCGTACGACTGCGCGCGGCATGGACGTGTGCGCCCGGGGCCGCGCGCCGAGGCCGATCTCGCGGCCGGGCGGTTCGAACCGCTCTGCCCATCGTGTGGCGCACCACTGACACCGGGGACGGTCGACGAGGACGCGCCACCGGATCCCCGCAACGCCTACGCGGACACCAAGCTCGCACAGGAGCACCTCGCGGCGTCTTGGGCGCGGGCGACGGGAGGCTCGGTGACCGCGCTGCGGTACCACAACGTGTACGGGCCGCGGATGCCGCGCGACACCCCGTACGCCGGCGTCGCCGCGATCTTCCGGTCGTGTCTAGAACGCGGGGAGGCGCCGCGGGTGTTCGAGGACGGCGAGCAGCGGCGCGACTTCGTGCACGTCCGTGATGTGGCGCGGGCGAACATGCTGGCGCTGAGCTCCGCGACGCCCGGCGAGCTGCGGGCGTACAACGTGGCCAGCGGCGAGCCGCACACGATCGCGGACATGGCGAGCGCGCTGGCGGCGGCGTACGGCGGTCCGCAGCCCATCGTGACCGGGGAGTTCCGGCTGGGCGACGTGCGGCACATCGTCGCGTCACCGGAACGCGCGGCCACCGGGCTGGGCTTCCGCGCGTCGATCACGTTCGCCGAGGGGATGACGGAGTTCGCCCGGCTGGCCGGCCGGACCTGACCGGATCACGGCAATGGCCCCAGCCGTGCCGCGACGCGCTCGCGGAGGAGTGCGTACTCCTCCCGGCGCCGTGGCAGGGGCCCCGGGGGGCGCTCGACGACCCGTGCGCCCGTGACCACCTGGCCCTGCCGGAACTGCTCGAACGTCAGGTCGAGCTGCACGCCGGTGGGCAGGACATTCCACGAGTGGAAGCCGTGCTGCGAACCGTCGGCCGCGTGCACCTCGCCCACCATGAGGTCGCCGCCGAAGATGTCGCCCACGACCAGAGCGGTGATGTCGCAGTGCCCCCAGGCGGGGTTGTCAGGATGCCAGGCGGCCCTGGCGGCGTCGTCGGGCGAACACGTGTCGGCGGCCCATGCGGCACGCAGCGCCTCGTCCACGGCCGCCAGCGTCAGGGGAGTCATGGGGCCAGCATGGCGACCCCCACTGACAGGCCTCAGGTGTCGAGGGGGAGGCGTACGACGAAGCGGCAGCCGGCGCCGGCGTTCGACACGCCGATCTCGCCCGCGTGGGCCTCGACGATGCCGCGCGCGATGGCCAGGCCAAGGCCCGCGCCGCCGCCCGGCGTACGCGCGGTCTCGCCACGGAACGCCACGTCGAACAGGCGTGGCAGGTCCTCCTCGGGGATTCCGCCGCAGGCGTCCGACACCGTCACGCACGCCATGCCACGCTCGAGCCCGGCGACGATCTCCACGCCTCCGTCCTCCGGGGTGTGGCGGATGGCGTTCACGACGAGGTTGCGAAGGGCCCGGCCGAACTCGGCCGCGTCCACCTCGACGGGCAGCACCTCATGGGCGAGGCCGCTGAGGCGTACTCCCTTGGCGCGGGCGAGCGGTTCGGTCCCGGCCACGGTCTCGGAGACGAGTTCGCCGAGCCCGACGCGCTGTCGCGAGAGCCGGAGCGCCCCGGCGTGGATACGGGAGAGTTCGAACAGGTCGTCCACCATGGCGGCCAGCCGGTCGGACTCGGCGCGGATCTGGGAGTGATAGCGGTGCACGGTGGCGGCGTCCGTGACGACCTCGTCCTCGAGCGCCTCGGCCATGGCCCGCAGCCCCGCCAGTGGCGTACGCAGGTCATGGCTGACCCAGGCGACGAGCTCACGGCGGCTGGTCTCGAGGGCACGTTCGCGTGCGTGGGCCGCCTCGAGGCGTTCGTAGGCCGCGGACAGCTCGGTGGACAGCTCGTTCAGCTCGGCCGGCAGCGTACGGGCCGGTGGGATGAAGCGGCCGCTGTCACCGGCGCGCCGTACGGAGTCGAGCAGAGAGCGGCTCGCGGCGATCAGCCGGTGGCCGAGCAGCATCGACACTCCGAGCCCGACGAGACCCGCGATGGCCGTGACGGTGAGCGTCACCGACCGGTCGTGGTCGGTGATCAGCATCTTCAGCGTGATCGAGATGATGCCGGCGACGGTCGCGAGCACGGTCGCCGCCGACACGACGGTCAGCAGGATCGTGATCGAGCGCCCGCGCAGGGTGTACAGCAGCGCGACACCGACCGCTCCGGCGAGCAGAGCGGCCCCGGCGGCGTACGCGGCGACCTCGGCGAACGCGTGGAAAGGGATCATCTGACGGGCTCGTATCGGTAGCCGACGCCCCACACGGTGAGGATCCGCCGGGGAACGGTGGGATCTTCTTCGATCTTCTCCCGCAACCGGCGTATGTGGACGGTCACCGTCGAGGAGTCGCCGAACTCCCATCCCCACACGCGTTCGAGCAGGTCGGCGCGGGTGAACGCCTGCCGAGGGTGCCGCATCAAGAACGCCAGCAGGTCGAACTCCCGCGCGGTGAGGGAGATCTCCTGGTCGTGGAGGCGTACCTCGTGCGCGGCGGTGTCCACGACCAGATCGCCGTCGGTGGTCGTCTCGCCGGTCGGGGCCAGCGCGCCCCGCGCCCTGCGGAGCACCGACCGTACGCGGAGTGCCAGCTCACGGGGGCTGAACGGTTTGGTGACGTAGTCGTCGGCACCGGTCTCCAGGCCGACGAGCCGGTCGGTCTCCTCACCGAGCGCGGTCAGCATGACGATGGGCACGGGCCAGCGTTCACGGAGCCGGCGGCACACCTCGAGCCCGTCGATACCGGGCAGCATGAGATCGAGAACGACCAGGTCAGGGGTCTTCTCGGCCGCCGCCTTGAGAGCGGCGTGCCCGTCCGCCACACAGTCGACGTCGTACCCGTCGCGCATCAGGTACCGGGCGACGACCTCGGCGACGGTCGGGTCGTCGTCGACGACGAGGATGTGGCCGGTGTCGGAGTTCACCATGGCGACCTCACCAGTGCCTGGATCAGCGGAGCGGTAACGGCCTGGGCGAGAGGCACCCGGCGGGCCGGAGGGCGGCAGTCCGCCGCCGTCGCCGCCATCCACGCAGCGTACGGGAGCCAGCTCCGCCTCACCTCGCCGCGGGTGATGCCCGAGAGGTCGAGGGCCCGGACACCGGCGAAGGCGGTCGCCACCGTGCGGGTGTGGGCGGAGAACGCGTCGCGCACACGCCGGCCGGTGTCGGCGCCCCCGTGGGGAGTGGGCCGGACGTCGCGGGAAAATCGGGCGGTGACGACGCAGCGCCCACCGTACGGGGCGAGCCCGACATCGCCGGGCGGCGCGTGCTTCCGCGGAGGAGTTATCCACAGCCTGTGGAACCTCTTGCCGCCCCTGTCCCCAGGCCGCGAGGATTGAAGTGGGATGGTCCCCCAGGGCGGGTGGGGACCCGCCCCCCGCCCGCGGGTCGTCGCTTGGGCGGTGAGTGCCACGCCCCAGGCCACTGCTCCGAGGAAAAGGGCGTCCATGCTGGTAGTGACCCATATCGCGGTCGATGCGAGGATCAGGAACGGCACTGCACGGCGGGCCAGGTTCTCGTCGGCGATGGTCCGGATCGTCACGGCGATCGCGGCACTCGCCGAGGCGCTCCCGGCGATCACGAGGGCCACGACCCAGGTTGCTCCTCCACGGTCTGTCCACCGCACTGTCCACAGGCTCAGCATCGGCGGACGCCCCTTGACGTGGGTCGGGTGCGCCTGGAGATGCCGGGTGACGCCGCGCAGCCGGCCCAGCGGGTCATCGCCCATCGCGGGCAGGCCCGCCAGGTGTCGCCTCGGCGCGGTCAGGGGCCGTCCGATGCCGTCCGGTAGCTGGAACATCAGGGCCCAGACCGCCGACGCGAGCCAGGCGATGCCGAGCAGCGGCGGCCAGGGCAGTCGCCGCGCCGCGACGACACCCGCCGGCCACCGGCGTTCCGGCCCGGGGCGACAGAACGGGCGCGGGGTGAGGCGGCTCTCCGGAAGCTGAACACCCCCCGAACCTAACGTTGACCAGCACGGATCCCCCGGCTTCGTCATCACTCCGTAAGGGTTCGAGTCACTCCCGCCGTCATCGCTTCGTAAGGGCCTGGGCCGCGACCAGGGCATCACGCAGCGTCATCATTACGTAAGGGTCGGCGCTGGACCCGCGGGCTTAGCGTCCGTCGCATGATTGACGTCGTACTGCCCTGCCTCGACGAGGCCGCCGCCCTGCCGTGGGTCCTCGGCCGGATGCCGGACGGCTACCGCGCGATCGTGGTCGACAACGGCTCCACCGACGGGTCGGCGGACGTCGCCGCCGCGCACGGTGCTGAGGTCGTCCACGAGCCCCGGCGCGGGTTCGGGTCGGCCTGCCACTCCGGGCTGCTCGCCGCCACCGCGGACATCGTCTGCTTCATGGACGCCGACGCCTCGCTCGATCCCGTCGAACTCCCCGAAGTCGTCGACCTCCTCGCCGGCGCCGACCTCGTGCTGGGCCGCCGGCGGCCCGTGACACGGCGCGCCTGGCCTCCGCACGCGCGCATCGGCAACGCGCTCGTCGCTCGCCGGTTCGGGCTGCGTGACATCGGCCCGATGCGTGCCGTACGCCGTGAGCGGCTGCTCGAACTCGATCTCACCGACCGGCGTTCGGGCTACCCGCTGGAGATGGTGCTGCGTGCCGTACGGCGCGGCTGGCGGGTCGCCGAGACCGACGTGACCTACCGCCCCCGCACCGGCCGGTCCAAGATCACCGGTACGGTCCGCGGCACCGTCCAGGCCGTACGTGACATGCGCCGGGTCCTGGAGATGCCATGACCACGTTCGTCGTGATCGCCAAAGAGCCGGTCCCCGGCCGGGTGAAGACCAGGCTCACCCCGCCGTACACCCCCGGGCAGGCAGCGCTCATCGCCGAGTCGGCGCTGGCCGACACGCTCGACGCCGTCGCCGCCGCGCCGGCCGCGCGCCGGGTCCTCGCCCTCGCCGGACGGCCCGGTCGCTGGCTGCCGCCCGGCTTCGAGGTGCTTCCGCAACGCGGAGACGGCCTCGACGAGAGGCTCGCGAACGCCTTCGCCGACGTCCATGGCCCCACCGTGCTCATCGGCATGGACACTCCTCAGGTCACCCCGGCCATGCTCGCCGACGCGGGCAGGCGGCTCGAGGACGGCGACGCGGTCTTCGGGCCGGCCGCCGACGGCGGGTTCTGGCTGCTCGGGCTGCGTGCGCCTGACCCACGCATGCTGCTGGGCGTACCGATGTCCCGTCCCGACACCGGCGCGCGTCAGCTCGCACGCCTGAACGGGCTCCGGGTCGCGACGCTCGAAACACTGACGGACGTGGACACCGCCGAAGACGCCGCATGCGTCGCGGCCCAGGCCCCCGGCACACGCTTCGCCGCCGCCATCGCACAGGCAGCGGCATGATCGGCCGGCTGTACGAGGGGTCACTGAGAGGCTCCGGCGACGTGGAGATCGAGCACGAGGACGGACGCACGGAGCGGCTCCCGGTGGACCAGTGGCGGTACGGGCGACCGGGCGACGGCGCGCTGCTGAACCGGTGCGACGGCCCGACGCTGGACATCGGGTCAGGTCCCGGCCGCCTCACCGTGGCCCTCGCCGAACGCGGGCTGCCCGCGCTGGGCATCGACGTCACGCCGTACGCCGTCGAGATGACCCGCGCCGCCGGCGGGCTGGCACTGCTCCGCGACGTCTTCGACCGGATCCCCGGCGCCGGGCGCTGGGAGACCGTCCTGCTCGCGGACGGCAACATCGGCATCGGCGGCGACCCCGCCGTACTCCTGCGACGTGTCGCGACCCTGCTCGGCCGGCCGGGGCGCGCCATCGTCGAACTGGGCGAGGCGACCCACACCGAACGGATACGCCTGCGCGAGGGGCGCCAGGCGAGCGAATGGTTCCGCTGGTCGCACGTCGGCGCCGACACGATCGGGGAGTACGCCGGCGCGGCCGGGCTGGGCCTGACCGGCACCTGGACGGAGGCGTCGCGATGGTTCGCCGAGCTGACCCTCGCCGCCTGATCCGCACCAAAGCGGTCGCTTGCGACGATCACCGTTTTGATCGGACACGTAACCACTGCCATCGCCGCGCTGACCGCGTACGCTCCCCTCATGGGTAAGGCGATTCTCACCATTGTCGGCGTGCTGCTGTCGATCTGGCTGATCTTCATGGTGATCGGCATGATCATCTCTGCGTTGAAGTTCCTCATGTGGCTCGGCCTCCTGGCGATCATCGCCGCGGTGGTCGTGACCCTCGTCAGCAGGATGGCCAAGAGCGATTAGCCGATAGTGCTTGTCGTGTGATGTCGGTCATATGCATGATTCGCCCATGAATCTCACCGGCATGCTTCGCGAGCGAGCGGCTGCGCACCCCGACCGGATCGCCTACATCTACGGCGACGAGCAGGTCACGTTCGCGGAGTTCGACCGCCGGGTGGACAGCGTCGCGGCCGCTCTGCGGGCGTCGGGGGTACGCCCCGGTGACCGCGTCGCGGTCCTCGACAAGAACTCCCTGCCGTACGCCGAGCTGCTGTTCGGCGCCGCGCGCGTCGGTGCCGTGCAGGTCCCGGTCAACTACCGGCTCGCACCCGACGAGGTGGCCTACATCGTCGGCAACGCCGAGGCGCGGGTTGTCGTCGCGGGCGCGGAGTTCGTCCCGGTGCTCGACGCCATCGCCGACCGGCTGGAGCACACCGAGCACGTGATCGTCATCGGGCCGACGGAGACGTACGAGGACTACGCCGCCTGGAGCGATCGAGTGCCCGAGGAGCTCGACGAGGCCGGGGAGGTGTTCGTCCAGCTCTACTCCTCCGGCACGACGGGCCTGCCCAAGGGCGTCATGCTGACGCACGACAACTTCACCGAGCTGCTGCCGCTGGTCGACACGCTCTGGGATCTCAAGCCCGAGAGCGTCGACATGGTCGCGATGCCGATGTATCACATCGCCGGCTGCACGCTCGCCGTCGCCGCGGTGTACGCCGGCATCCCCGGTGTGATCATGCGCGAGCCCGATCCGGTGGCGATCGCCAAGGCCATCGAGGCGCACCGGGTCACGCACGTATTCCTCGTGCCGGTGCTGCTGCTGTTCATGCAGCAGATCCCGCAGGTGGCCGAGGCGGACCTGTCCAGCCTGCGGCTGCTGCTGTACGGCGCCTCGCCGATCAGCGACGAGGTCCTCCGCGGCGCCATGCGGCTGCTGCCCGGCACCGACTTCATGCAGGTGTACGGACTGACGGAGACGACGGGGGCGATCACCTACCTGCCCCCGGAGGACCACGTGCCGGACGGTGCGCGGCTCCGCAGCGCCGGTGTCCCCAACCCCTCCACCACGCTGAAGATCGCCGATCCGGCGACCGGTGAGGACCTGCCGCCGGGCCAGGTCGGTGAGATCCTCTGCCGCTCCCCGCAGAACATGCTCGGCTACTGGTCGCTGGAGCAGGCGACGCGCGACACGCTCCTGCCGGACGGCTGGCTGCGTACCGGCGACATCGGCTACCTGGACGAGGACGGCTACCTCTTCATCCACGACCGCGTCAAGGACATGATCATTTCGGGCGGGGAGAACATTTATCCGGCCGAGGTGGAGAACGTCCTGATGGGCCATCCGGCCGTGGCCGACTGCGCGGTGATCGGTGTACCGGACGAGAAGTGGGGCGAGACCCCCAAGGCCATCGTCGTCCTCGACGGCGAGGTCACCGGGCGCGAGCTCATCGACTACTGCCGGAGCAGGCTGGCGCACTTCAAGTGCCCGACCTCGGTCGAGCCGACCGACGCCATCCCGCGCAACCCGACCGGCAAGGTCCTCAAGCGGCAACTCCGCGAGCCGTACTGGACGGGCGAGTCACGCGAGGTCCACTGAGCACCGTCCGGCCATAGGGAGACCATGACTCCGTTCCAGCCCGGACCGCCACTGCCGCCCGAGCGACTCCGCGCGATCCTCGGCAACGCGATCATGCGCCAGGTCTCTCTCGGCTGGCGGATCGAATCCCAGATCGACGACCAGGCCGTCATGGCCGCCGGCGGGGACGTCAACCACGCCGTTCACCTGCTTCTCAGCCTGGTGACCTGCGGCATATGGCTGCCGGTCTGGGTGATCATGGGGGTGACCGGCGGCGAGAAACGCGTGGTCATCACCGTCGATCCGCGCGGTGTCGTCCTCTTCGGCGGGCGGCCCGCACCGATGATCCCCGGGCCGGCGGTCCAGCCACGCCGCCGGCCGGTCATCGGGCCGCACGCGAACACCAACGCCCAGGCGGTCGCCGGCGCGACCATGCGACGCGAGCTGCGCCGCCGGGCGCGGGAGCTGGCCGCTGAGGACCCGGGCCTGGCGCGCGAGCTGCGCATCGGCCGGCTCGACCTGCCGCGGCAGTACGACGACGGAGGCCTCATCGACGTCAACCACGTCCCGCCGCCGTCACTGACCGCGTTGTCCGGAGTGACCCCGGAGATCGCCGAGCGCATCGTCTCGATCCGCGAGCGCGTCGGCCCGTTCTCCTCGGCGGAGGAGCTCGTGGTCACCGCCGACCTGCACCCGGACCTGACCGCGGAGATCAGGGAGTACGGCATCTTCCCGCCATGACCCAGGAAAAAAGTCCGACAAAGATCCGACTGGGGGGAAAGCACCTGTTCACTCTGGGCGACTAAGCTCACAAATGTGACTCATGGCTACCGCGTCGACAGTGAGGTCGGACGCCTCAGGACTGTCCTCCTGCATCGTCCGGGCGCTGAGTTGAAGCGGCTCACCCCTCGTAACAACGACCAGCTTCTCTTCGACGGCATCCCCTGGGTCGGCCGGGCCCAGCAGGAACACGACGCCTTCGCCCAGGCGCTGCGCGACCACGACGTCGAGGTGCTCTACCTCACTGAGCTGCTGCAGGACACGCTGGAGTACCAGCCGGCGCGGGACGAGGCCATCGCCGGAGTGCTGGAGGACTTCCGGCTCGGCGACCAGCTCCGCCGGATCGTGGAGAGCTTCCTCACGGACCTGACGCCGGAGACCCTGACCCAGGTGCTGGTGGCGGGACTCGCTCACGAGGAGCTGAAGACCGGCCGCGGCCTGGTCTACCAGCTGATGGACCGGCACGACTTCGTCATCGACCCCCTGCCGAACCTTCTCTTCACGCGCGACTCCAGCGTCTGGATCGGCGACCGGGTCGCGGTGACGAGCCTGGCGATGCCCGCGCGCCGGCGCGAGACCGCGCTGACCCGGCTGATCTACCGCCACCACCCGAGGTTCGACGATGTCGAGCCGGTGTACCAGCCCGCGCAGGAGCACGTCGAGGGCGGCGACGTGCTGCTGCTCGCCCCCGGTGTGCTGGCGATCGGCACCGGGGAGCGTACGACTCCGGCGGGCGTGGAGCGGCTGGCCCGTCAGGTGTTCCATACGGGCCTGATCCACACCGTGCTGGCGGTGCCCATCGCCCAGGAACGCGCCACGATGCACCTCGACACCATCTGCACCATGGTCGACGTCGACAAGATCGTCATGTACCCCGCCGTGGCGTACTCCCTGACCGCCTACACGGTGACCAGCGAGAACGGCGACCTTCGGGTCTCACGGGCGCGGCCGTTCCTGGAGGCCGCCGCGCAGGCGATGGGAATCGACCGGCTGAGCGTGATCGACACGGGCCTCGACCCGGTCACCGCCGAGCGCGAGCAGTGGGACGACGGCAACAACACACTCGCCGTCGGTCCCCGGCTGGCGGTCGCCTACGAGCGCAACGTCGAGACGAATGCCCGGCTCGAGGCGTCGGGCATTGAGGTCATCCGGATCCAGGGCAGCGAGCTGGGCAGCGGCCGTGGCGGACCGCGATGCATGTCGTGCCCGGTGCTGCGGGATCCCGTCTGACGGTCAGTGGGCCTGGTTGAGCAGGCCCTGCGGCGCCTCCATCGGCGTCCGGCCGTTGGAGGTGTGCGGCGAGTGAAGCGTCGCCCAAACCGTGGTGCCGCCGTCTTCGTGGAGGACGCCCCAGCCGTCGGCGAGGGTCTCGACGATGCCGAGCCCCCGGCCACCGAGCGAGGAGAGCGTCGCACGTGCGCGACGCGGCTCGGTCATCGCGCCGCCGTCACTGACGGCGAGCTTGATGAGATCACCTTGTCGGCTCCACGCGACTCTTATGTCACCGGAGGGCAGGGGGCGGGCGTGCCGCAGTGCATTGCTGATCAGCTCACTGACGATCACAGCCGCGTCGTCGGCGATGTCCTCGTACACCCCCGACGACAGGAGCTCTGCCGCCAGGCGCCTGCGCACCTCCGAGACGCTCGATGGCGCATGCGGCAGGAATACGACGCTCGACGCCCTCACCTCCCCCGGGGGCGCGGAACTTCTCCCGGACACTCCCCGTAACCTCACTCCGGTACGACCGAAATGCCCAGTTAAAGCGGTCGGAAACCCTGCCACAGGAATCTATTGCCAACACAACGCGCAACGGTGACCTCTGTCGCGCACGAAATGATGGTGGGGATTCCGGTCGAACGCCCAGTATGACCGACTACGGCGTGTGATGAGCATGGGGGAGGGTGAACCTCATGCTCGTCCCCGCGGCGTCGGCGCGAGGGTGCGCGGTCACCTCTCCGTGTTGGGCACGGGCCAGTCTCCGCACGATGTAGAGCCCGAGCCCCAGGCCGCCGAACCGCCGGCGGTCCCCCGCCTCCCCCTGGACGAACCGCTCGAAGACCCGCTCCCGGTCACCGGACGGAATGCCGACTCCGTCGTCCTCGACCGTGACCACGATCAGATCGTCCTCGACGCCGGCGCGTACGGTGACCGTGCCGCCTCCGGGGGAATACTTGACGGCGTTCTCCAGGAGCTGACCGACGATGATGTCGGTGGCCATGGCGTCGCCGAAGGCCTCGGGCAGCTCTTCTGCGATCTCGAGCCCGAGCGTGTGCTGCTCCGACATCCCGCGGAAGCCCTCCACCGCGCCGCGTAGCAGGCGGCCCAGGTCGAACGGCTCGTTGGTCACCGCTAGGCCGTCCGGCATCGTGCGGGAGTAGAGCAGGTTGTCCACCAGCTGCCCCAGCGTCTGCGCGCGCTCGGCGATGATCGAGACCGCCTGCCGGCGATCGGCGTCGCCGAGCTTGTCCCACCGGTTGACCAGGGTCCGGGCGAAGCCGTGCACGACCGTGATCGGAGTGCGCAGCTCGTGGCTGGTCATCGACAGGAACAAGTCCTTGGCGGCCTCCAGCGACTTGGCCTCGGTCACGTCGCGGAAGTCCACGACGACCTCGTCGTGGTCCTCGATCTCGGCGTACAGCACGTTGAGCCATGTGCCCGACTCGACCTGGATCGTCGGCTCCGCGTCCGGCGCGGGCAGCGCGAACGGCAGCGGCCGTCCGATGACGTCGGCGGCGGCGATCCCGGTGATCTGATGCGCGGCGGGGTTCCACTGCAGGACGATGCCGTCGCGGTCGAGCACCGCGATGCCGTCCGCGCTGGCCTCGATGACGGCCCGCTCGTGCTTGCGCTGCTTGACGACCTCGGCATAGCTGACCGCGTTGCCGACGACGACCCCGGCGTGACCGGCGAACAGCTCCAGCAGCTCCAGCTCGATATGGCCCGCCGAGTGCCCGGAGAACAGGGCGTACAGCGCGCCGTACGGCCGGCCGTGGACGCTGGAGACGCCGAGCGCGATGGTGTGCAGGCCGGCCAGCTCCGACCAGATCAGATCACCGAGGCTGCGGGTGTCGGCGGTGGCCAGCATGACCGTACGCCCCGAACGCAGCAGCTCTCCGACCAGGCTGGTGCGCAGGTCGGAGCTCACGCCGCGCAGCCGCTCCGGCAGGCCGCTGATGCTGACGAGCCGCAGCGTGCCGGTCGCCTGTTCGATGAGCACGAACCCCGCGGCGTCCGCGCCGGTCAGCTCGATGACGCTGGCGGCGACCCGGTCGAGCACCGCCGGCAGCTCGAGCTCGGCGTTGAGGTCGGCCACGACGTCGTTGAGCCGGCGTACGAGGCGGACGCGCTCGGCGGCCTGGTGCTGGACCGCCTCGTCCTCGTCGGCGGCCCGGTAGAAGCCGACCCAGCCGAGCAGCTCGCCGTCGCCCGACCGCATGCAGCTGACGACGGCACGGGTGTCGAGCAGGTGCCCGTCACGGTGCAGCCGCCGGGTGGCGAAGGAGATGTGGCCGCCCTCGCGTACGCGTTCGAGG
Organism: Actinoallomurus sp.; assembly: GCA_025964685.1. Lineage (GTDB taxonomy): Bacteria > Actinomycetota > Actinomycetes > Streptosporangiales > Streptosporangiaceae > Actinoallomurus. Next base: position 25,445 of record JAOPYG010000197.1, read on the forward strand.
ACGGCCCGGTGCTCGGCGGTGTACTCCTCCGGGATCGTGCGCAGCGGCCGGCCGATCGCCTCGTCGGCGCTCCACCCGAACAGCCGCTCAGCCGCGGGATTCCACAGGCGCACCGTCAGGTCGGGCCCGAGCGCGATCATTGCGTCGGCGGCCGAGGCCACGGCCGCACGCATCGTCGCGTCGGAGGTCTCCACGGGGCCATAGTGCCACCGCGGGAGGCACGAACGGTTGCGAAACCACTCTTACGCGAACGTCAAGCAGACTCCGCATTTCCGGCATCACTCGCCCGCGAGCGGGACAGGGTGCCGATCAGGGCGGTCACGGCGGCCGCCACGGCGAAGGACAGCAGGGAGGCGCTCATCCAGCTCGACGGCGTGAATCCCAGTGCGTCCTGGATGTTCGTCCACAGGCGTGACCACCAGCCGACGTTGCCCGGGTTGATCAACTGGTACGTGGCGATGCCGGCCGCCCAGGCGACGATCATCGACCAGCGTGCCGGGGCGCGGTCGGAGACGTCCCAGCCGCGGCGTCCGCCGAAGCAGAAGAAGTCGACCGCGAGCACCCCCAGCATGGGCACGAACACCGACCCGATCAGCGTCAGGAAGCCGGAGTAGTTGTCCATGTTCAGCACGAGGGCCAGCACCATGATCAGCCCGCCGAGGACGACCGTGAGCAGGCGCCGGTCCAGCCGGGGTGCCAGGTTCTGCACCGACATGGCGGTCGAGTAGACGTTGGCGAATGACTGGTCGGCCTCCCGCAGGACGAACACCGCGAAGAACAGCGTGCCCAGCGCGACGTGCTGGAACGGCCCGAAGACCTTGGTCGAGTCGCCCGCGACCAGGGCTAGCGCGAGCAGGCCGAGGACGTAGGCGACGATCTGCGTCAGCCCGTACGCGAGGGTGGCCGCGCCGAAGGCGGCGCGCTCGGACTTGGCATGCCGCGTGTAGTCGGCGGCCATCGGCACCCAGGAGATCGAGACGGCCAGCGCGGCGTCCGCGCCGACCCAGAAGTGGCTCCAGGAGCCGTGGCCGAGGTCGGGGAGCGGCTGGCGTACGAGCTGGATGTAGAAGTAGATCAGGGCGATCACGACCGCCGCCGTGACGTAGCGCCGCAGGACGCGGACCGACCCCAGCGGCCAGATCGTCAGGACCGTCGTCAGGATCCCTGCGACGACGACGTACGCCCAGTGCGGCCCGCCGCCGAAGATCTGCTCCGCCGCGTCGGCGATGACGATGAGCTCGAACGTCCCCCAGCCGACCATCTGCAGGATGTTCAGCACGGTCGGGACGTACGACAGCCGGGTGCCGAACAGGCCGCGCAGCAGCATCATCGCGGGCACTCCGGCCCGCGCACCCGGCACCGCGGCCAGGCCGAGCATGATGCCGCCGATGACCGTACCGACGATCATCGCGACGATCCCGGCCATGATCGGCAGCCGGGGTGTGCCCGCCGCGTCGGGCGCCAGCACGGTGACCGCGCCGGAGAAGGCGAGCAGGCTCACGCCCAGATTGGCCCAGAACGCACTCTGGTCCCAGAAGCTGAGGACCCGCGGGGCGGGCTCGTCGAGGGTGTACGGAGCCTCATCACGACGGTCGACGACAGTGCTCACTGAGCACACTCCCTACGCCGGCATTACCCGGTCAGGTTCGAGCGGTCGGCGGCACGCGAAGCCACCCTCTCAGCCCGGTCGACGCCCGAGCTCCCGCGATATCAAGTTGGCCGGTGCCAATGTACCGGTTCGTCCCCGAGGGGGTCAGGCCACGTACGGGTCGCTGCCCGACTCACTCACCATCGGCAGTCCCGCCGACTCCCAGGCGTGCATCCCGCCGTCGACGTTCGCGGCCGTCCAGCCCGCGTTGTTGAATGCCGCCACGGCCTGCGCGGACCGTGCCCCTGACCTGCAGATAACGTAGATATCGCGGTCGTTCGGCACTTCCTGCACACGGGCGTTGAGCTGGCTAAGCGGCACATGGACGGCGTCCGGCGCATGCCCGGCGCGCCACTCGTCGTCCTCCCGCACGTCAAGAAGGAAACCGTCACCCGGAACCGCGGCGGCCGCCACGCTGGGTAGCTGATTGTTGAAAAGATTCACGTGTCCACGGAACCACGCGCGAGCGGCCGGAGTCGAATCGTCATGAGGCAATCTCTATCGAGACTGGGAAGGACGGCCATGGTCGTGCCGGGAATCCTCACGGCACTGACGCTGGCCGGCTGCAAAGACCAGGGAACCGCGACGAACCAGCCGAGCGACCAGACCTCACCGTCCGCACAGAGCACCACGCCAGGATCGCCCCCACCCGCGCCCGTGTCGCAGACCCCGACCCTGCTCCCGGGCGGTACGGGATCATCGACCACCAAGCTCACCATCACGGTGCACATGTCACCCACCGCTCACGCCATCACCCGCACCCTCACCTGCGATCCGCCCGGCGGCACCGTGCCGGACCCGGCCGGCACCTGCGCGGCGCTGACCAAGGTGGCGGCGGCCAAGGGCGGCGACCCGTTCGCGCCCACGCCGACGGGCCAGATGTGCACCCAGATCTTCGGCGGTCCGCAGACGGCCACGGTCAAGGGCACCTGGAAGGGCCGGAAGATCGACACGACGTTCGGGCGCAAGAACGGCTGTGAGACCAAGCGCTGGAACGACCTCGCCGCGCTGTTCGGCCCGCTGGCGCACACCCCCACGCACTGACCGGGCTACTTCAGCAGGCGTGACATCCGGCGGTCGGCGAGCGGCTTGCCACCGGTCTGGCAGGTCGGGCAGTACTGCAGTGCGCGGTCGGCGAACGACACCTCCCGGATCGTGTCGCCGCAGACCGGGCATTTCTCGCCGGCCCTGCCGTGCACCCGCAGGCCCTGCTTCTTCTCGCCCTTGAGGTCCTTGGCCGCCAGGCCACGCGAGCGTTCGACCGCGTCGCCGAGCGTCGCCATGATCGCCTCGTAGAGCGCCGCGACCTCGGAGTCGGTCAGGGTCGCGGCGAGCTTGTACGGCGACATCTTGGCCGCGTGCAGGACCTCGTCGGAGTAGGCGTTGCCGATGCCGGCGAGCACGCTCTGGTCGCGCAGCACGCCCTTGATCTGCGTACGGCGGCCCGCCAGGATCTCGGCCAGCGTCTCGACGCCGAACTCCTCCTTGAGCGGGTCGGGGCCGAGCGACTTGATGCCCGGCACGTCCTGCGGGTCGCGGACGACGTACACCGCGAGCCGCTTCTGCGTGCCGGCCTCGGTGAGGTCGAATCCGCAGTCGCCGTCGAGGTGGACGCGCATGGCGAGCGGCCCCTTGCCGGGCCTCGGGGGTGCCGGCGGCAGCGTGTCCTTCCACCGCAGCCAGCCCGCGCGCGAAAGATGGATCGCCAGGTGCAGGCCGTCGACGTCGAGGTCGAGGAACTTGCCGTACCGGGCGACATCGGTGATCGTGAGCCCGCTCAGCGCGGTGATGGGCGGGTCGTAGGTCTTCAGGCATGAGATCGCGACGACGTCGATGCGGGCGACCGCCCGGCCGACGGCGTGCTCGCGCAGGAACGCGACGAGGGACTCGACTTCCGGCAGCTCCGGCATGCCCCCAAGGCTAAGCCTGTCCACAGCCCTGTGGACAGAGAAGACCTGATCTACGCGGGCACGTCCCAGAAGGCCAGCTCATGGCGCATGCCCTCGACGAACGCCGCACGGGCGCGCTCCGGGTCGGGCGCCGCCTCGTCCAGCATCGTCGCGACCCGCCCGGTGAGCATCACGAACGCCGGATCCGCGTAGGCGTCGACCCAGCGGCGGTAGCGAGGCTCGGCGGGCGGGTTCGCCGCCAGCATGCGGCCGAGCGTCGAGTAGCCCCACATACAGGGATAGATCGCCGCGAGCCCCTCCCCGTACGAGGCGGCCGTCTCCAGCAGGAACGTTGTGTACGCCGCGCAGGCCGGCCCCTTGACGGCCCCCGCCAGGTCGGCTCCGAACTCCCCGGCCAGGGCCCGGTGAAGCGACAGCTCCTCGAAGAACGTCGAGTGCGCCAGCTCGACGAGATCGCCCAGATGCGCGTCGGGCGCCTGCCACGCCAGCCGGGCGAACACACGTACGTAGTCGTGCAGGAACAGGTAGTCCTGCCCCAGCCACGCGCGGAAGACGGCCTCCTCGAGATCTCCGCGCGCGATCCCGGCGACGGTCGGATGCCGCAACTGCTGCTCGAGCATCGGGCGCCCGATCGTCTCAAGCTCTTGAGCCAGACTCATGTCCGGCAGTGTCGCCTACACGGCCGGCCGCGAAAAGAGCGCCGTCACTCGACGGGCTCCCGGCCGGGTACCCGTTCGATGGACGCGTCACAGGAGGGGAAGAACACGCTCTCGTGACCGTCCTCCCACCGGACCACGTACGGCGGCGCCCCGTCCATGCCGTGCACCTCGATGATCACGGCCTGACGGTCCTGGTCTCCGACGTGATGTCCTCTGATCAGCAACGCGTCGCCCGTGTGTGCTCGCATCGTCCCTCCCTCGCTCACAACAAGAAACCAATCCCTCCTCGATCACCGTCACCCGAGGTCCCACCGCCGGGATAGGGCCGAAGGTCCACCCGGCCGCGCCGAATGTCGGGTGCCCCCGCCCTCCTGCGGCGCGATGCTGGAAGCGGGAAGACGAGGACATGGCCATCACGATCGCGCTCGGAGGCGACACGATGCTGGGCCGTGGCGTCGGTGACCAGATCAACGCCACGGGCCCGTACGGCCTGCTCTCCGCCGAGGTGAGGGAGATCTTCACCGATGCCGACCTGTCCCTGCTGAACCTCGAATGCTGCGTCTCGAACCGAGGCCGGCCGTGGCAGGCCCCGGGCAAGCCGTTCCACTTCCGCGCCCCACCCGAAGCCATAGGCGTGCTAACCGAGCTGGGCATCGACTGCGTGACGCTGGCCAACAACCACGCCCTGGACTTCGGCCTAGACGCCCTGAGGGACACGCTGAGGCACCTGGCCAGAGCCGGCATCAAGACCGTGGGCGCAGGCCGGAACAGGAAGGAGGCCAGGGCCCCCGCGGTGCTGGAAACCAACGGCACGACCGTCGCGGTAATCGGCGTCACCGACCACCCCGAAGACTTCGCGGCAACGGAGGACACCCCAGGCGTCGCGTACGCGGACCTGAGCAGGGGCGTCCCGAGCTGGCTGACCACGATGATCGAAGAACTGGCAGAGAAGTACGACGTGGTGCTGGTAACCCCACACTGGGGCCCGAACATGACCACCGAACCCCCCCAGTACATAAGAAGAGCGGCGAAAACCCTGCTGACAGCAGGCGCGACCCTGATAGCCGGCCACTCGGCCCACGTCTTCCACGGAGTGGAAGGCCCGATCGTGTACGACCTAGGCGACCTGATCGACGACTACGCCAGAGACGAACGACTAAGAAACGACCTGGGCCTGGCCGCACTAGCCAAGATCGACACCAGCGGAACGACCAAGGTAAGCGCCCTCCCCCTACACCTGCAGTACTGCCACACAACCGCCGCGGGGGCTGAGAACCGAGCCTGGATCAAGACCCGCCTGAAAACCGCCTGCAGGGAGTTCGCCACCGACGTCGAAGACGAGAACCGAGTGCTGACGCTAAGAACCCAACACCGTTATCCACAGAGACAAACAACCAAACCCTGAGCACTTCACGGCGACGACCGATCACCTCGGGCCGTAGTGCCGCAGTTCTCGCGTCGACCTCCGGCTTTCCGGGCGCACCCGCGCGTCCATCCTTCACGTCCGGTGAACTTCTGGTACGACAAGGGCAGCGCTTCGTCAATGGCCGGTAAAGGCTCTTCTATTCGATGGCCCGGACGCGGTAGACCCATGTCGAGCCGTCTTGCAGGTTCCGTGGCGGCGGTACTCAGATTCCACTTGTCGGGGGGCTGCGGTGAGTCTGCTGGGCTGGCCCCTGCTGGTCGCGTCGATCACGCTCGCGCTGGGAGGTCCGGCGGCGTGCGTCTTCTTCTGGGGACGCGTACGTGGCCTGGGCGCGTTTCCCGCACGACTTTCACTGATCCTCGTATGCCAGATCACCGCGATCCTCGCGGTGGGCGTCGGCATCAACGACCATTTTCAGTTCTTCGCCTCCTGGAGCGACCTGTCGGGGCATAACGCCGTGAACTCCCCCATCGAGCAGGCGAACGGTGGGGACCAGCCGCGGTCGCGCTCGCTGTCCCAGCGGCTGCGCAACGATTTTCGCCCCTCCGGGGGGAAGGACGTTCTGGAGGCCACGCTCGCCGGGGCCAAATCCGGCATTCGCAGCAAGGTGTGGGTGTGGTTGCCGCCGCAATACCGCCAGCACCCACAGCGGCGTTTCCCGGTGGTGGAGTTGTTCACGGGTTTCCCGGGCACGCCGGGCGCCTGGTTCCATGTCATGCAGGGGCCCAAGAAGCTGGAGCAGGCCGTGACGAACGGGGCCGCGCAGCCGTACATCCTGGTCGCACCGACGATCACCGTGCAACCGGGCCACGACACCGAGTGCATCGACATCCCACGCGGCCCGAAGGTCGCCACCTGGCTGACCGATGACATCCGGCGCATCGTCCTCCAGAACTTCCGTGCGCTGCCCGACCGCGACGCCTGGGGAACGATGGGCTACTCCACCGGCGGATACTGCGCCGCCAAGCTGCCGGTTCAGTATCCACGGCTGTTCCGCGCCGGGGTCAGTCTCGCCGGATACTTCTCCCCGTCCACTTCCGCGCTGGCGAAGCTGCCGGGCGAGAACCTGCCCGTCCTGATGCGGCAACGGCGTCCAGGCGTCGACCTGCTCCTCGCGGCCAGCCGGCAGGACCCCGGCACCGCCGCCGCCATCCAGACCATTGTCAAGGCGGCGCAGCCGCCAACGCTCGTCTACACGTACCTGGTGCCGCACGGCGGCCACAACACCGGTGTCTGGACGGCCATGCTGCCCAAATGCTTCCAGTGGCTGACCACGGAGCTGGCCCGTGCGCGCTGACGAAATGACGACACGCGAGGTGGAGGCGGCCATCGGCCCGGACCTGACCGGGCTGCTCCGGCGACCGGCCGCCCTGCTCATCGGTGTCGCCGTGCTGCTGGTGGCGGTCCAGCTCGCCGTGGTGGTCCGGTACAGCGGCCTGGGCTTCGGTCTACCTTCCACACCCTGGTACCGGCCGCCATGAGGCCCCTGGTCATACTCGCAAAGGAGCGGTCCGGTGGCTGACCGGCACATGTCGCGAAAGGCGATCGCGCTGGTGGCCGCGCTGTGGCTGGCCGGTTGCGGATCCGCCTCGCATCCGGGGACGACGACTCTGATGACTCCTGGCACGAAGACTGGCGGGCCCGCAGCGAGAACGCGACACGGCGCTGCGGTGTCGATGCCGACCGGCCCCGCGGCGCGTTTCAGGGTCGCTCGCCGGACCTCGGCCGGGCCGATCTTCCTCACGTCGTTGAAGGGCGTCAGGTCCGGCGTGACCGGCAAGGTCTGGGTCTGGCTGCCGCCGCAATACCACGACCCGCGGTACGCTCGCATGGGCTTTCCGGTGATCACCCTTTACACGGGCGGTAGCGGGGCCGGTTACAACTACTGGTCCGATCCGAAGATCATTCCGACCCAGGCGGATGACGTGCGCCTGGCCAAGGAGGGTCGGGCCTATCCGTTCATCATGGTGATGCCCATCCTGCAGCCGTCCGCGCGCGAGGACACCGAGTGCAGCGACGTCCCAGGACATCCCAAGATGGGCACGTGGATGGCCGAAGACGTACCCGCCTTCATACGCGCCAACTTCCGAACGCTGACGAGCCGGGATGGGTGGGGAACGGCCGGCGCGTCATCCGGGGCCTTCTGCGCCATCAAAATGGCCGCCGACCAGCCCGGTACGTACAAGGCGGCCGTCTCATGGGGCGGCTACTTCGAACCCGAGACCGGCCTGAGCTGGGCCGAGGAGGGCCGGCTGGCCAACAGTCCGGACCGCACCCTCCAGCGCACGCGGCCCGAGATCCGGTTGCTGCTCCTCGCGGGCGGCGCCCCCCACGTACGCACGGATGTGCAGGCGATGACCGCGCTGACAAAGGTGATCAGACCGCCCACCGTCGCCACGACGTACGTTCAGCCGAACGGTCTGCACCGGACCGTGGACCTGCGGGGACTTGTGCCGAAGATTCTTGAGTTCCTCACAAGGAACATGCAGGGACCCGCGTGATAGACGAGTACCCAGGTCCCGTCGCCGGGACAAAACGTTCGAACTCCCGCAGAAAGAGCAAGGCGGTCTGCCCCGTGCTCGGCGTAGGTCACCCACCCACCGACGCGGAAGGTCGCCGCGCTCGGTCGCCGGGGCGTGCGGGATACGAGCCGGTCAGGCCCGGACGCCAACCCGGGCCGCGAACGCGCGCAGCCCTGGCAGCGTTTCGCGCCGGTCGACGCGCAGCAGGTCGGCAGTCATTCGGCGGACCGGAGGCCGGTAGCGTACTTCGGCGGGCGCGGCACGTTCGGCGGGCGCGGCACGTTCGGCGGCGAGCAGAGCCCCCATCGCTCAGCGGTGGGGGCTCACTTACGTCACTATGTGGGGACGACTTCCGTCACTACCCCCGAGGTGAGTGGGCGAGGAGGGATTTGAACCCTCACATCCTTTCGGACACACGGACCTGAACCGTGCGCGTCTGCCGTTCCGCCACTCGCCCGTGGCGTGTCAGAGGTTAGCACCACCCGAGCGCTGGTCGGAACTCGGTTGCTTCATGCGAACCAACGCACGGATACGATCGTCTAGCAGTGGAGAAGGGAGGTGCACGTGGGTGTCCTACAGCGCTTCGAGCGCCGGCTCGAAGGCATGGTGGAGGGTGCTTTCGCTCGGGCTTTCAAGTCGGAGCTGCAACCCGTCGAGGTGGCCAGCGCCATCCAGCGTGAGATGGACGAGCGCGCCGCCATCGTTGCGCAGGGTCGCACGCTGGTACCGAACGACTTCGTCGTCGAGATCTCGCATCCCGACGGCGAACGCCTCGCGGTCTACGCCGACAGCCTGAGCCAAGAACTCGCCAATCTCGCTCGTGAGCACGCGAAGGAACAGGGGTACTCCTTCGTGGGCCCGGTACGCGTCCGGTTCGAGAACGCCGACGACCTGCGTACGGGCATGTTCCGGATCCGTTCCGGCGTGATCCGTGGATCGACCGTCGAGGGCGGTGAGATCCGCCAGCCGATGAGCGACATGCCGCCACCGGAGCGCGGGTTCTCCGGGGGACGGCCGCGGCTTCTGGTCAGCACCGAGGGCCAGGAAAGCCACA
>JAOPYG010000225.1 GCA_025964685.1 Actinoallomurus sp.
AATCATCCGCTGTCTCAAGCGGTACATCGCCCGCGAGCTCTACAAGATTCTGACTCACCCGAAAACCCAGACGATGCAGACAAAAGATCTTGCAAAAGCCGCTTGACGACCATAGGAGCATCGCACAACGTCGCCACGTATCTGACACCGCTCGCCGCGGCGGGGATTCTCGGTGATCATGGTGACGGCGATCGCGTCGCACGCTCGCTTGCGGGATCCGGTCAACATCGCGGCGACCGGCGTGATCCTGCTCATCGCCCTCACGGTCGTCGTGGGGCGGATCGGTTGAGGTCCGCGGGGGACGCCATCGTCTCCCGCGGACCTCGTACGGGTCAGGACGCGTTCACCGCGACGTCGTCGAGGACGAAGCTGGTCTGCAGGGACGAGTCCTCGGTGCCGCTGAACGACAACGTGACGGTCTGGCCTGCGAAGGAAGACGCGTCGAAGGTCTTGTTCGCGTAGCCGGATGCGGCATTGGCGTTGCTGTAGGTGGCGAGTGTGGTGCTGCCGATCTTGACGGTGAGCTTGTCGTAGGCGGTGGTGCCGGTCTCACTCGTGTCGATGTGCAGCCACAGGTTGAGCGAGGCGTGGCAGCCGGCCGGGATGGTGACCGACTGGGTCGCGGTGTCGGTGTGGGTGGTGCCGTAGCCGTTGAGCCAGGCGAAGTGCGTACCGGAGTGCGCGGTCTCGCCGTTTCCGTTGGCCGAGACGACACCCGAAGTGGTCGTCCACGGCGTCGTACCGGACTCGAAGCCGCCGTTGGTGACCTTGTTGCCCGTCGAGGAGCAGCCGCCGCCGACCGCGTTGACCGTCCACGTGAAGCTCGTCGAACCGGACGCGTTGGTGGTGTCCTTGGCGGTGACGGTCACCGTCGAGGTGCTCGCCGTGGTGGGCGTCCCCGAGATGACACCGGTGGAGGCGTTGATCGACAGACCGGCGGGCAGGCCCGCCGCGCTGTAGGTCAGCGTCTGGCCCGACGCGGAGTCGGTCGCGTGGATCTGCAGGCTCGCCGCCGTGCCGACCGTGCTCGTCTGGTTACCGGGGTTGGTGACGCTGACGGTGTTCCCGCCGCTGGAGCCGCCGCCGAACGCGGTGACGCCGTTGGGGGTGCCGAGTCCGGTCGGGCCGTCGTACCCGGCCGCCGCGTTGCAGAGGTAGGTCGGGCTGCACGAGCCGTTGCTGCCGGAGGTGACGTCGTTCAGCGCGCTGGTGTGGGCGTACGGGGCCGAGGACGGGTACGAGCCCGCGGCCGGGGGCCCGGCCAGCGCGTACACGCCCGCGATGATCGGCGCCGAGGCGCTCGTGCCACCGACGACCAGCCAGCCGCCGGTCCCGTACGAGTCGTAGACCGCGAGGCCGGTGTTCGGGTCGGCGACCGCCGAGACGTCCGCGACGGTCCGCTTCGAGCAGCCGGTGTCGGTCTGCCACGTGGGCTTGGCGTCGTAGGCCGAGCAGCCGGAGCCCGCGCCGTTCCAGGCGGTCTCACTCCAGCCACGCGTGTTGGACGCCCTGGTCAGGGACGTGCCGCCGACCGCCGTGACGTACCGGGACGCGGCCGGGTACTCCACGCCGTACCCGCTGTCGCCCGAAGACACGGTGATCGCGACGCCCGGGTGGTTGAAGTAACTCGAGTCCGACGTCGGGTCGGTGGAGTCCTCACTTCCCCCGTAGCTGTTCGAGACGTACTTGGCGCCGAGGTTGACGGCCGTGTTGACCGCGGTGCCGAGGTCGTCCATGGACGGCTGGGTCGCCTCGACCAGCAGGATGTGGCAGCTGGGGCAGACCGCCGACACCATGTCGAGGTCCAGCGACTCCTCTTCGGCCCATCCGGAGTCGGCGCTCGGCAGGCTGGTGCCGCCCGTCTCGTTGACCTTCTTGAAGCAGCCGTTGGCGGTGGTGCAGGCCGGCAGTCCGTACTGGCTGCGGTAGGTCGCGAGGTCGGACTCGGCGTTCGGGTCGTCGTACGCGTCGATGATCGCGACCGTCTGGCCCGACCCGCCTGAGGGCAGGGCGTACGCGCTCTTCAGGTCGGCCGCGCCGAGGCCCGAGGGAGCGACCTGCGGCTGGAGGCCCTTCCGCGGCTGCACGTCGGTGCGTACGAGCGTGAGGCAGGCCATTTGGTTCTTGCGGGTGGGGGTGGCGCAGGCGCGTTCGACCGGCGCGCTCGTCGCCTTGGCGGCTGTGGCTTTCGGGGCTTTGGCGGGGGTGGCGGCATGGGCGGCGGCGGTCGCGGTGAGAGAGGCGGCCGCGATCGCGACCGAGGCGAGCACGGTGAGACCGGCACGTCTCATCCGTCGAGCAAGGGCTGGGGGGGACATCTTGCTCCCTTTCTGGCGGGAGGCCGGGCGCGCGGCATGCGGGGGTCCGAATCGGTCGGGTGGGGACGCGCCATAGCCTGTGACACCACGGTCAGTGGTGTATGTCGCGAACGGTAGGCATGCGCAACGAGAGGGTCAATACGGCTTTACTCTCTCTTGACCTGACCGTCCGGATCCGGACTTTTGGGGCGCTCTGTGCGCCGCCCGATAACGTGGGACGGGTGGGTGAACTGGAGGGGTGGCGACGGGAGCTCACCGACCTGGGGCTGACCGGGTACGAGGCGCGGGTGTACCTCGCGCTGGTGAACCGCTCCCGTTATACGGCGGCGCAGGTCGCCCGCGAGTCGGGCGTACCTCGCCAGCGCATCTACGACGTGCTCTCCGGTCTCACCGAGCGCGGGCTCGTACGGGCACTGCCGGGCCAGGTCACGCGCTACACCGCGGTGGACCCGGCGTCGGCGATCGAGCGGCTGATGGCAACGCACCGCGCGTCGTTCAGCCAGCTCGAGCAGACCACGGCCCGCCTGGTCGAGGCGCTCGTCCCCGCGTGGTCCCAGGGCCGGGACGAGACCGACCCGCTCGACTACGTCGAGGTGCTGCGCGACCGCGAGATGCTGTCCGAGCGGATCGAGGAGATCCAGGCGGAGGCGAAACAGGAGATCCTCGCCATGACCAAACTGCCGTACCTGACCGGCGAAAGCAGTTCGGGCCTGGCCACTATCCGGCGGCTGACCGAGGCCGGCGGAACGGTGCGTTGCGTGTACGAGGGCGACGCACTGGTGCACTCGGAGATGCTGGCCGACATCCGGCGGTACGCCGCGGCGGGGGAGCACGCGCGCATCGCCCCGAGCGTCCCGATGCGCATGTGGATCGTGGACGGCACCCGCGTGGTCATGTCGCTACGCGACCCGGTCGCCGACTCCTCGTCCACGACCAACGTACTGATCGAACACCCGGCGCTCGCCCAGTGCCTGACGTACGCGTTCGAGGCGATCTGGGCCGGGGCGTCGCCCGTGTGACCGCTCGCCGGAGCCGGGGCCGCTGTTACGGTGCGAGGGTGAGCGCGTCAGACCCTGTCCGGGCTGCCTGACCGAAGCCCGACTGGCCCGACACGGCGGTCCTGTCGCTCTTGCTCGAATGCTGCCGACGGTGCTGCGGTCCCGCCGGATCGTGACGCCGGGCTCGCTGCTGGCCTGCCACCGTCGGCTGGTCAAGCAGAAATGGACGCATCCGAACCGTCCAGGCCGTCCTTCGGCTGGCCCGGAGATCCGTGTCTTGGTGCTGCGGCTGGCGCCGGACCGCGGCGACAGCGACCGCCCGGCTCCCAGGAGCAAGTGGTGACGCCGTTGGATGCACCGGTCACGCCTCAGTGGCCCGGTATCCCGGTCAGCGGGGAATCGAGGCGATGGCGGTCGCGAGTCGCCGCCACCGGCGATGGCGATGCCAGAAGATCGCGTCCACCACCTGAACCGCGACCGGCGTGAGCACGCCCGCCTCCACCTCGACAATGTCGATGTAGCGGCAGCTCACTGCGTCAACCGGTTCGACGCGCAGGGTGTGGGTCCAGCGGCGGAACATCCCGCCGCATTCCTCGGTGGCGATCACTCGAGAGTCCGCGTCGACTGTGTGCACGTGAATGCTCCAGCGGGCGAACGGCACGAGGTGGAACAGCCGTACCCGGCCGGTCCGGGACTCGCCCTCGACGATCGGCCGGTGCCGGTCCTTCAGCCTGGGAAAGTCCAGCAAGCCGTGCAGCACGTACAGCATCGTGGCGGGCCGCAACATCAGCAGCCACACCTGGTCGGCCGGAAGAGGCAGCACGCTGCTACGTATCACCCGTGGCCCGCCCTGCTGCTGATCTGTGGAGGGTACGGGCGGCCGCGGCAAGCTGAACTGGGACGACAGCCGCTCAAGCATGGGAGATCGCCTCAGCTCCGATGCGCACGGTATCTCCCCGATTACCTAACTCGGTAATGAAAACCAATCCCATGGTCGCCTTGCCGGTAATGATTGTCAATGTCGATTGATGTTCGTACCGTCGACCCATGGAACCGAACTCCGCCACAGCACCTCGGGAGCCCTGCGGCGACGCCGAGGATGACGTCGCCACACGGCTCCGTTCAGCCGGCCTGTCGCCGACGCAACGCCGACGTCAGGTACTGGAGGCGGTCGGACACCGGCAGCGACCGGTCAGCGCGCATGAGTTGTACGTCGAATTGGCCGGCCAGGGGCATCGCGTCGGGATGTCGACGGTGTACCGGGCCCTGTCCGCCCTTGCCGAGGCCGGTCTGCTGCACGCCTTCATCGGCGATGGCGAGGCCCGCTACCGGCTCTGCACGACCGGCCGTCACTACCACCTCATGTGCCGCCGTTGCGGAACGGTGCGGGAGTATCCAGCTGAGGACGACGGCGCCTGGCTGGATCGCATCGCGGCCGAGGCCGACTTCGAGGCCGATCTGCGCAAGGCCGAGGTTCACGGGGTGTGCGGCAGCTGCCTGCGGGCCGGCCGAGAGGAGGCGGCCGATTGATAGTGTCCATGTGGGCGGTGAAGAAAATGATCCCGAATTGGCCGGAGCAACGCCGATGACCTCACGGCCGACGTCGCGAGGTACGCGCGTGCGGGGCACCCGGCAGGCGGAGGCGCTGGGCGCCGTCTTGGCCGACCTCCCCGCGTTCTCCAGCGCCCAGGAGATCCACGCCGAGCTGCGCCGCCGAGGCGAGAGCGTCGGCCTGACCACCGTCTACCGGCAGCTACAGGTGCTCAGCCAGGACGGCGGAGTCGACACCATCCGGGATGAGTCCGGCGAGACGCTCTACCGGCGCTGCCGGACCAGCGGCCATCATCACCACGTGACCTGCCGCTCCTGCGGGCGCAGCGTCGAGGTGGAAGGCCGCGAGATCGAACGCTGGGCGGACAACGTCGCCGCCGAGGCGGGCTTCGTCGACGTCGACCACACCGAGGAACTTTTCGGACGGTGCGCCGACTGCACCTGATGAGCGTAGCTACCAGCCCACGGCCGTGATGATCGCGACCGGCAGATCGGCGTGCGGCTGACGTACCAGGACCGCCACCGGCGTAAGCGGGAACAGGCGGCAAGGCGTCTGGAACGATGGCCGTGTGTCTGGACGGGCCGCCGCGGACGCGGCGTGGAATGAAGCGGACCTGCCACCTCCGGAGTGGGGGCGCCTCCGATGGCGGCCGGGCCCCGGGCCGTGCTCGGCGGTGTCCTGCTCACCGCGGTACTGGTGGCGGGCCGGTTGCTGGTGGCTCCGAACCTGCGTTTGCCCCGGCTGCAGGGATGGGCGACCGTCTTCGTGGCGATCTGCGTGCAGGCGTTGCCGTTCCTGGTCTTCGGTACGGCGATCTCGGCCGCGATCGCCTCGTTCGTTCCAAAGGGTTTTTGGCGACGGGCGCTGCCCCGGCGGTCCGTACTCGCCGTGCCGGTCGCCGGGGTCGCGGGTGCGGTCCTGCCCGGATGTGAGTGCGCGTCGGTACCGGTCGCGGGCAGGTTGATGGCCCGTGGTGTCACTCCCGCGGCGGCGCTCGCGTTCCTTCTTTCCTCACCGGCCATCAACCCGGTGGTGCTGGTCGCGACGGCGGTGGCGTTCCGCGGCCGCCCGGAGATGGTGGCCGCCCGGTTCGTGGCGTCCCTGCTCGTCTCAGTGCTGGCCGGATGGGTGTGGCTGAGGTTCGGCCGGGGCGAGTGGCTGAAGATTCCCACGCGTTCGCATGCGGCGCGGAATAGCCCGTGGGCGGGCTTCACCGAGGCGTTGCGGCATGACCTGATACCGCGACGGTGGCGGGAATTCCGTGGTTGTCGGTGATCGTGCTCGCGGGCCTGGCGGTGGTGATGTCGATCTGCTCCGAAGCCGACGCGTTCGTCGCCACGAGCCTGACGCAGTTCTCCTCCACGGCCAAGCTGGCGTTTCTAGTGATCGGCCCGATGGTCGACCTCAAGCTCATCGCGCTGCAGGCCGGCACCTTCGGCGTGCGCTTCGCGATCCGATTCACCCCCATGACGTTCGCCTTGGGCGTCGGCGTCAGCGCACTCGTCGGCTGGGTGCTGCTGTGAAGCGGGCCGGCCAGAACGTCTCGCTGCTGGCCGCCGGTGCCGTACTGCTGTGGATAACCCTCGCGGGCCATGAGTACCTCAACTACGTCCGCCCCGGGCTTCCGGCTCCTTGTCATCGGCGCCGGCGCCGTACTCTGCACGCTCGGCGGCGCCGCGCTCGTCAAGGACTGGCGGCAGCACGCCGAGGCCGCGCCCGGCGACGGGCACGATCACGGCCGCGGTCCCCGGGTGGCCTGGCTGTTCCATCTTCCGCCCGTGGCGATCTTCGCGATCGCGCCCTCGGCTCTTGGCTCCTTCACCGCTTCCCGGGCCCTCAACCAGGCAACGCCCCCCAATGACAGAAGCCACACTTTCCGGGCACTGTCCGCCGGCGGCCCGGCTCAGATCTCCCTGACCGAGTTCACCGCCCGCGCCTTCCAAGCCCGATCCGGCCACGACACCCTGACCGGACGGCAGGTCGTTCTCACCGGCTTCGCAGCCCCTGCCGGCTCGGATCGCTGGCTCCTGATCAGGCTCCGAATGACCTGCTGCGCCGCAGACGCCGTCCCCATGCGCATCGCGATCAGCGACGTCCCCGCGCCGGCCGCCGACAGCTGGGTCCACGTCACCGGCACCTGGTCACCGGCCTGGGCGAACATCCACGGCATCGACACACCCCGGCTGACGGCCACCACCATCCGCCGCATCAGCAAACCCTCCGACCCGTATGAGTAGCGGGCCGGGACGACCGGGTGACGACGGTGTACCTCCGTCACGTGAGCTGACGTCAATGCGCGGAAACGGTTTTCGTTTCCGATAGATTCACTCCAGCGGCGCGTCCCCGTATCCACAGAACCGTGTTCGGTGGGTACGGCCACGACGCTGCCACGTATCGTCACGTCCAGTGACTCGCAATTACGGTGCGTTGCTTGATGGTCGAGACGAACCACCGTGCATCCATTCGGGAGGAACGATGAAGGTCGCGTTCGTGGGAAAGGGCGGCAGCGGGAAGACGACGTTGTCGTCGCTGTTCATACGGCACCTGGCGGCGGACGGCGCGGCCACGGTCGCGATCGACGCCGACATCAACCAACACCTCGGCGTCGCCCTGGGCATGACCGAGACCTCGGCGGCCGCGATCCCGGCGATGGGTGAACGCCTCCCCGAGATCAAGGACTATCTGCGGGGGAGCAATCCGCGGATCTCCTCGGCCGCCTCGATGGTGAAGACCACACCGCCCGGCCGCGGCTCCCGCCTACTGCGTCTGGGGGGTGAGGATCCGATCCACGGTTCCCTCACGGCCCATGTGGACGGGGCCAGGCTGATGGCGACCGGGCCCTTCACCGATGAAGATCTTGGTGTGGCCTGCTACCACTCCAAGACCGGCGCCGTCGAGCTGTACCTCAACCACCTGGTGGACGAGCCCGGCGAGTACGTCGTCGTCGATTGCACTGCCGGCGCCGAGTCGTTCGCCTCGGGCTTGTTCACCCGCTTCGACCTGACGTTCCTCGTCGCTGAACCCACCCGCAAGGGGGTAAGCGTCTACCGTCAGTGGACTGACTACGCCGCCGATTACGACGTCGCCCTGGCTGTGATCGGAAACAAGGTGCACGGTCCCGATGACGTGGCCTTCCTGCGCGAGCACGTCGGCGACGCCCTGCTCGCCTGCGTGAGCCAGTCCGCCGCGGTACGCGCCATGGAACAGGGCCGCCCGTTCGCGCTTGATGATCTCGACGCGACCGACCGGGCCGTACTCGCCCGGATGCGGGCCGCGGTCGACTCCCGGGAAAAGGACTGGCCGAAGTTCGCCCGCCAAGCCGTCCATTTCCATCTCAAGAACGCCGCGTCCTGGGCCAACGCCGCCACCGGCCACACTCTCGAAGCCCAGGTTGACCCGAACTTCGTCCTCGGCCCGCCCACCCGGGTGGCCGCCAGGTAAGGCATCTGGGCGAGATCAGGTCTTGTCTACGTGCCACATCTTGTAGAAGATGAAAATCGTTGTCGATAGGGGAGTGCCACTCCCGTACGCACCCGGCCAGGATCAGGAGCATCCATGTCGCTGACCGTTTCCCCCGACCTTCTCCAGCAGGCCCAGCACGGCGAGGTCGACGATGCCGCCTTCATCGACTGCATCGCCGGCT
>JAOPYG010000238.1 GCA_025964685.1 Actinoallomurus sp.
CCCGGCCGGACTTGACCGTGCGGATCAGCCGGTTCGATTCGAGCGTCCGCACGTGCTTCATGAACGAGGGAAGGGTCATCGGGAACTCGCGGGCGAGGTCGCCGACGCTCGTGGGCCCGTGGCCGAGGCGCCGGACGACGGCGCGCCGGGTCGGATCGGCGAGGGCGACGAACACCCCATCGAGCTGCGCCGAATACTGTGCCACGCGGCTAAGTATCGCAGTCCCGCAATAGTTAGCGCAAGAGCTAAGTGTCGAGCCGCACAGGCGATCACAAACCGTCACCCGCCGTTACAGAGAAGGCTCAGTGGCCTGGCTTGCGGTGAGGGCGGGGGCGCTTAGTCTTGCCGGGGCGAACGGGCAGGCTCGCCGCTGCCCGCAAAAACCGAGTGAGCGCCCCCGCGGGAGGCTCGCCGCAAGCCGGGCCGCTGGACGCTTTGGGCCCTGTTCGACGGGTACGACCTCGTAGATCCCGATCTGGTGTACTTGCCGCAGTGGCGTCCGGACGATCCGGCCGACGCCCGCGACGCCGAGTCGGTCTGGATGCTCTCCGGTGTCGGACGTAAGCGCTGACAGGAGACGGCCGTGAAATACGTGGTGTTCTATGAGTCCGGCCCGGACGTACTGACGCTCGCGCCCCAGCACTTCCCCGCTCACCAGGCACGACTGCGGGACTTCCACGCGCGCGGGTTGCTGCTGATGGTCGGGACCTTCGGCGATCCGGTCAAGGAAGGCTCCATGGCGATCTTCAGCACCCGCGAGGGCGCCGAGGAGTTCGTCGGGGGTGACCCGTTCGTCCTGAACGGGGTCGTGAGCTCGTGGACCCTGCGCGAGTGGAACGAGGTCCTCGCGCCCTAGGACCCGTAGATCGCCCGTCGCATGATGGTGACCAGCGTGTCGACGGGGTCCGGGGACGACGCGAGTACGGCGAACTTCATGCGGACCAGGGCGTCGGCCAGCGCCTCCGCGGGTGGGCCGGCCGGGGCCAGGCCGGCGTCACGGTCGCGTTCGATGCGGGCGGCCGCCTTGGCCACGAAGCCGTCCAGGATCCGGGAGCGGAACGGCAGCAACGCCGGGTCCTCCTCGATCAGCGCCTGGCGCAGAAGTGGCCCGTGTTCGCGCCACAGGCGGGCGCTCGTCTCCAGTGACCCGCGCAGCGGCGCCTCCGACGGGCCGCTGCCCGCCAGCCAGTCCGCCGTGGCCGCCGCCATCTCGTCGGCGATCTCCTCCAGCAGCGCGGTGACGACCGCGGCCTTGGAGTCGAAGTAGAAGTAGAAGGCGGAACGTGAGATGCCCGCGCCGGCGGCCAGGTCGTCGATCGTCACGCGGGACACCGGCTGCTCGGTGAACAGACGCCGCGCGGTCGCCAGGATGGCCAGCTCCCGGCGATCCCCCTTGCTCAGCCCCTCACGGCGCCGCCCCATACCTTCCAGGTTAGACCATAAGTCGGTAATAACCGACGCAGTGTCGAGAAAGGCCCCCCTCGACCACCTGTCGGCGATCCTCGACATAGTGTTGATTCAACCGCCGACGTGAGGAGCAGGTTGATGAGGACGCGCGAGGTCCACCTGAAGGCACGACCGAAGGGCTGGCCCACCCCCGACGACTTCGCGGTCGTCGAGACGGAGCTGACATCGCCCGGCGACGGTGAGGTGCTCGTCCGCAACCGCTTCATGTCCGTGGACCCGTACATGCGCGGGCGGATGAACGACGCCAAGTCCTACGTCCCGCCGTTCCGGCTGGACGAGGCGATGACCGGCGGCGCCGTCGGCGAGGTCGTCGAGTCGCGCTCCCCCGACCTTCAGGAAGGCGATGTCGTCCTGCACGACTTCGGGTGGCGCGAGCACGCGAAGGGACCGGCGAAACGCTTCCGCAAGCTCACGCCCGTCGAGGGCGTGCCCGTCTCGGCCTACCTCGGGGCCCTCGGCATGCCCGCGATGACGGCTTATGTCGGGCTGCTCGACATCGCCGGGCTGAAGGAGGACGACACCGTCTTCGTCTCCGGCGCGGCGGGCGCGGTCGGGTCAATGGTCGGCCAGATCGCCCGGCTGCGCGGCGCCGCACGTGTCATCGGCAGCGCAGGCTCGCCTGAGAAGGTGGAGTACCTGACCGGCCGGCTCGGCTTCGACGCGGCGTTCAACTACAAGGACGGCCCGGTACGCGAGCTGCTGGCCCAAGCCGCCCCGGACGGCATCGACGTCTACTTCGACAACGTCGGCGGCGACCACCTCGAGGCGGCGATCGACGTCTTCAAGCGGGGTGGCCGGGCCGCGCTGTGCGGCTCGATCTCGGGGTACAACGCGACGGAGCCGCCGCCCGGCCCCCGCAACATGTCCTCCATCGTCGGCAAGCGGCTCACGCTCAAGGGCTTCCTCGTCAGCGACCACGCTGACCGGTACGCCGACTTCGTACGGGACACGGCCGGCTGGATCCGCGACGGGAAGCTCACCTTCGAGGAGACCTTCTTCGACGGCGTCGACAACGCCGTCGAGGCGTTCCTCGCGATGCTGCGCGGTGAGAACCTCGGCAAGATGATCGTCCGCCTGTAGCCCCCGCCTCGCACCTGTCGCCTCCTGGTGTGGCCGCCGGACGGCCACGCCAGAGCGTCCGCTCACCCGGGTACGTGACCGCGCGCTTGCTCGTTGTCGATCGAAGTGGATCGAACGAGTGGCCTGTCATGGCCAGAGTCAGATCATTGTTGACGCTATATGTCCAAAATGTTACGACCAGCGGGAGCGTCCGTGATCGGTGAGGCGCCGGTCCGATGCCGGTTACCCCCTGGGGTCTCGTCGCCGCGGGACGCGCGACCTGTGGAGGCGCAGATGCGCAAGGCAGCGGTCATTCTCGCGCTGGTGACGCTGTTCGGTCCGGCGGCGGCCACCGTGACCGCGTCACCGGCGGAGGCTCTGGGGAACGGGCTCGCCAAGACGCCGCCGATGGGGTGGAACGACTGGAACGCCTTCGGCTGCGGTGTCAGTGAGCAACTCGTCAAGGACACCGCCGACCGCATGGTGGCAGGCGGCATGAAGGACGCCGGCTACCAGTACGTCAACATCGACGACTGCTGGATGACCCACAACCGGGACTCCGCCGGCAACCTCGTGCCCGATCCGGCGAAGTTTCCCGACGGGATCAAGGGGACCGCCGACTACGTCCACGGCAAGGGGCTCAAGCTCGGCATCTACGAGAGTGCCGGCACCGCGACCTGCGCCGGGTACCCGGGCAGCCTCAACCACGAGCAGCAGGACGCGAACAGCTTCGCCGCCTGGGGCGTCGACTACCTGAAGTACGACAACTGCAACAACCAGGGCGTGCCGCACCAGCAGCGGTACAACGCGATGCGCGACGCGCTCGCGCGTACCGGTCGGCCGATCGTCTACAGCCTCTGCGAGTGGGGCGAGGACAGCGTCTGGACCTGGGGCTCGGCCACCGGCAACCTCTGGCGTACGACCGGGGACATCAACGCCTCGTACGGCTCGATGCTGTCGATCTTCCACAGCAACGTGAAGCTCGCCCAGTACGCCGGTCCCGGCGGGTGGAACGACCCCGACATGCTGGAGCTCGGCAACGGCATGTCGTTCACCGAGGACCGGTCGGAGTTCAGTCTGTGGGCCGAGATGGCGGCGCCGCTGATCTCCGGTACGGACCTGCGCAGCGCTTCGCCGGCCACTCTCTCGCTCTACACCAACCGCGACGTGATCGCCGTCGACCAGGACTCGCTCGGCAAGCAGGGCACCCAGGTGTCCTCCTCCGGCGGCCTCGACGTGCTCACCAAGCCGCTCTCGAACGGCGACGTCGCGGTCGTGCTCTTCAACGAGAACGGCTCCGCCGCGACGATCTCCACCACGGCGTCCGCGGTCGGGCTGCCCTCCGCCTCGTCGTACAAGCTGAACAACCTCTGGTCGCATGTCGTCACCAGCACCAGCGGTTCGATCTCGGCCACCGTGCCGGGACACGGTTCGGTGATGTACCGGGTGTCACAGGGCAGCGGGAGCAGCGTGGGCACCACCCACCCGCTGGTCGCCGCGTCCGCGAACCGCTGCCTGGACGTCTATGACAACCAGACCACGCCGGGCACGAAGATCGAGCTCTGGGACTGCGGCGGCGGCGCCAACCAGGGATGGACGCCGACCGCAGCGGGTGAGCTGCGCGTCTATGGCGGCACCCAGTGCCTGGACGCGTACAACAACCAGACCGCGCCGGAGACGAAGGTCGAGCTCTGGGGCTGCAGCGGCGGCGCGAACCAGCGCTTCGAACTGCGGCCCGACGGCACCATCGTGGGGACCCAGTCCGGGCTCTGCCTCGACGTCGCCCACGGCGACCAGCCCTCGGGCAACGTCAACGGCGCCCAGATCCAGCTCTACACCTGCAACGGCGGCGCCAACCAGCAGTGGCGCCTGGGCTAAGAAAAGCCGACGCCGCGCCGGCCCCCCGGGGTCGGCGCGGCGTTCAGCAGTCGCAGCCCCAGCGGCGTCGCCACGTGGCTGACCGCTTTGCCCGTACGGCGCGTGACGACCAGGCCCGCCGCGCGCAGGGTCTTGGTGTGCGCCGACGCGGACGCCGCGCTGATGCCGAGCTCGGCCGCGAGCTCGCTGGTCGTACGGTGCTCGACGAGGAGTTCGAGGATCGCGGCGCGCGTGCGGCCGAGCAGCGCGCCGAGGGGGTCGGCGGGCGAGGTGTCGACGAGCGGCAACGGGGTCAAGGCCGGGTACAGCAGGAGCATCGACCCGTCCGAGTGCGTGCCGATCATCGGCCGGCCGGTCCAGAATGCCGACGGGAGCAGTGTCAGGCCGCGGCCGGCCGGCGCGTGCTCGGTGTCGTCGGGGACGTCGACCTCCAAGGTGGTCCCCGTCCAGTGCGAGCCCGGGTAGACGCCGGCCAGCGCCGCGCCGACGCCCCGCTCGGCGAGGAGCATCCGCCGCCAGGCGAGGTCGGCGTCGAAGCTCCCGCGGATCCGCTGCCGGTCGGGGGCGATGACGGCGTCGTACGCCCCGCGCAGTGCCGCCTCCAGCGTCCGCCACGCGTCACCGTCTCGTGCGGCCAGCCCCCTGGTCCACAGCGTGGGCCGCGAGGCGCGCACCAGCTCGGCCCGCGCGTAGTCGGTCGGCGTGGACAGGACCGTGTTCAGCCCGTCCTCCAGGCCCTCGCTGAACGGGTCGAGAAACAGCGGCCCGGCGGCGTTCGGCGGGATCAGCTCCAACAGCGCGAGCGCCTCGCGTGGCAGGCGGATCCGACGGGCCCAGCGCGCGAACACGGCGTCGTCACCCTGGTAAGTGGCGATGGCCATCCCGAGTTCGAGCAGTGGCGCGGGCCGCTCGGCGAACCGGACCCGCAGCAGGTCCTCGGCGGTGAAACGCATTCGGAGCACGTCTCGACCTTTCGGCCAGGGCCTAAAGCATGGCGCCACGGAACGGATGGCGCGGACGATGCGCCGAAACCCATTCCGAAAGGCAGGCAATGCGCCGAGTATCCACCACCATCGCCGTGATCGCCGGCATCACCCTGATCGCCCCCGCCGCCGGCGCGGCCACCGAGCACGGCAATGACGGCTGGGAGCCGTACCGCACCCAGCCCTTCGACTCCGCCGGGAGGTGTTCGTTCACCGTCCACGGCGACATCGTCCGGGACG
The DNA here is from genome assembly GCA_025964685.1 of Actinoallomurus sp. Lineage (GTDB taxonomy): Bacteria > Actinomycetota > Actinomycetes > Streptosporangiales > Streptosporangiaceae > Actinoallomurus. The sequence continues at coordinate 5,628 of JAOPYG010000238.1, forward strand.
AGGAGGAGGTACGGACCGTCGCGACCTTCCCGGACGGTACGCCGCGAATCCAGGAGTTCAGGGGACCCCTGGTGATCCGCTTCACGAACACGGGCAACGGCGCGTCGGCGTTGCGTGACGTGTCCGGCTACGGCCGGCTCCGCAAGAAGAAGGACGGCGGATCCGTCTGGTACTTCGACGGCGGCGCCAGCGTCGGCATTCCGATCGGCAACAAGGCCTACCCCGCCGGGTCGTACATCCTGCACGGCCGGTTCCGGCTCACGATCGCCCCCGACGGCACCCGCGACCTCCCGCACCTTCACGCGGACGTCGAGAACCTCTGCGCGACGCTGGCCTGATCGAGAACGGGGGCGTGCCGCGGCCGCCGGCAGCGGCGGTCGCGGCTCCCTGCGGAACGGTCCCTCTTGCCTCATCCGTCACCGGCGGGAGACGATCCCTGCTGATCGACCGATCGGTGAGGAGCCGCCCGTGTACGACGTCCTGGTGATCGGCGGTGGGCACAACGGCCTCGTGGCCGCGGCCTACCTGGCAAAGGCCGGCCTGCGGGTGTGCGTCTGCGAGGCGCGCGAGGTCGTCGGCGGCGCGGCGGTGAGCGAGCACCCGTTCGGCCCCGACTACACGGTCACGTCACTGTCCTACGTCGTGAGCCTGCTGCCGCCCGCCCTGGTGCGCGAGCTGCGGCTGGACCGGCACGGCTACCACGTCTACCCGCAGGGACCCTACTTCGCGCCGCGTGCCGACGGCGGGCAGCTGCGGCTGCCCGACGATCCCGCGCGGCGACGGGAGGAGATCGAGCGGTTCTCCTCCAAGGACGCCGCGGCGTACGAGCGCTGGAACTCCTGGATGGACGAGCTGGGCGGCATCCTCGGCCCGCTGCTCGAACGGATCCCGCCCAAGCTCGGCTCGCGCCGGCCCGCCGACCTCCTCGGCCAGGCCGGGCTGCTCCGCAGTCTGCGCGGCGTGAACGTCCGCTCGGCGGTCGACATCACCCGCGTCCTCACCGACAGCATCGCCGACCTGGTCGAGGACCACTTCGATTCCGACGCGATGCGCGGAGCGCTGTCGGTGTCCGGCGTGATCGGCACGTGGGCGGGCCCGCGATCGGCCGGTACGGCGTACGTCATGCTTCACCATCACGTCGGCGAGACCACGTGGGGTTTCCCGCGCGGCGGCATGGGCGGGGTGACCAAGGCACTGGCCGGGGCGGCGCGGGAGTTCGGCGCGGAGATCCGCACCTCCGCGCCGGTGGCGCGGATCGGCGTCGCCGGCGGGCGCGTGACGGGCGTGACGCTGGAGTCCGGTGAGGAGCTGACCGCGCGGACCGTCGTCACGACCGCGCATCCGGCCATCTCGTTCCTGCGGCTGCTGGACCGCCGTGACCTGCCGGAGGACTTCGTCACCGATATCGAGCGCTGGAAGACGCGCAGCGGCACCGTCAAGATCAACCTGGCCGTCGACCGGCTGCCGGAGTTCCGCGGCGTGCCCGGCTTCGACCCCGAGGTGCACGGCGGCACGATCGTGCTGGCCGAGTCGCTCGACGACGTCGAGGGCGCCTTCCAGGACGCCGTGGCCGGCCGGCCTGCCGCGCTGCCGTTCGCCGACGTCTGCATCCCCAGCGTGTTCGACGACTCCCTGGCGCCGGAGGGCCATCACGTCGTCTCGATGTTCACGCAGTGGGTGCCGCACACCTGGCACGACGCGCAGCCCGCGGCGGAGCTGGAGGGCTACGCCGACCGGGTGGTCGCCCGGATGGAGGCGGTGGCCCCGGGCTTCACCTCCTCGGTGCTGCACCGCCAGGTGATCGGCCCGTACGACATGGAGCACGAGTACAACCTGATCGGCGGCAACATCTTCCACGGTGAGCTGACGCCCGGCCAGATGTTCCACGCGCGGCCCGCGGCCGGCTACGCGGACCTGCGCACCCCCATCACGGGCCTCTACCAGGCCGGGTCGTCGACCCACGGCGGCGGCGGCGTCACCGGCGTGCCCGGGCGCAACGTCGTACGCCAGGTGCTCAAGGACCGCAGGAAACACCGCTGACCCCCCGGGCGGCGGGCCGGCCGTCACGCCTCCGTCCTGACGGCCGGCCTGCCGCCGGTCAGCGGGGTTTCGCCGCGGCGGGCCGTACGAAGGCGACGGAGACGGCCAGCGCCACCACGGTGAAGACCGTCGCCACCTCGAACGCGACCGCCGTGGCGTGCACCGCGCCGCCGTGCCGGATGGCGGTGCCGAAGACCGAGACCAGCACGGCCATCCCCAGCGAGCCGCCGACCTGCTGTGTGGTCTGGAGCATGCCGGACGCGGCGCCGGAGTCCTCCCGCCGCACCCCGGACAGGATGGTGAGGGTGAGCGGCAGGAACACCAGGCCCGCTCCCAGGCCGAACAGGATCATCGGCCCGAGCGCGCCCGTGGCGTACCCGCTGGTGGCGGACAGGCGGGTAAGCCACAGCATCCCGACCACGATGATCGGCATGCCGGTCACCATCAGCCGGCGGACGCCGAACCGGGGCACCAGCCGGGGGGCCAGCCGCGCGACGCCGAACAGCAGCCCGGTCATCGGCAGGAACGCCAGCCCGGCCTTCAGCGGACTGAAACCGAGCGTGTTCTGCAGGAACTGCACCAGGAAGAAGAACATGCCGAACATCGCCGCCGCGAGCAACAGCATGTTGAGGTAGGACCCGGCGCGCGCCCGGTCGGCGAACAGCCGGAGCGGCACCACCGGCTGCTCCGCCCGCGCCTCCACGGTCACGAACAGCGCGAGCATGACCACCCCGACGGCGAACGCCAGCAGGGTCGTCGAGTCGCTCCAGCCCGCGTCGGCGGCCCGGATGAAGGCGTACACCAGGGCGACCATGCCGGTGACGGACGTGACGGCGCCGGCGATGTCGAGCCGGCCCCGGTGCCGTTCGGTCTCCTGCAGGAGCGCCGGCGCGACGAGCAGCACGGCCACGCCGACCGGCACGTTGATGAACAGGACCCAGCGCCAGGACACCCAGTCGGTGAGCACGCCGCCCAGGATCAGGCCGACGGAGGCGCCCGCCGACGACGTGGCCGAGAAGATGCTCAGCGCCCTGTTCCGTTCATGCCCTTCGGCGAAGTTCGTGGTGATGAGGGCGAGCGCGCTGGGCGCCGCCAGCGCCGCCCCGGCGCCCTGCACGGCGCGCGCCGCGAGCAACCAGGCCGAAGAGGGGGCGAACCCGCCGAGGAGAGAGGCGAGAGTGAATATCGCGATACCGGTGACGAAGACCCGGCGGCGGCCGAGGATGTCACCGGCACGGCCGCCGAGCAGGAGCAGGCCACCGAAGACGAGCGAGTAGGCGTTGCTCACCCAGGACAGGCCGGTCGTGGAGAAGTGCAGGCTCTGCTGGATCTTGGGTAGTGCGACGAACACGACGGTCGCGTCGAGGACGACCATGAGCTGGCACGCGACGATCACGGCCAGCGAGATCCCGGGATGGCGCGCGTGCCGCGGTCGGCCGTCCGCGAGCGACGTGTCCCGCGAGGGGATGGTCTGCTGGGACATGAGTCATAGACTCCTTCTGTAGGAAGAGTGCCGGGCGTCCCCCGAAGTGGCTGTCGGAGCCGCCCGACCTAAATCGGAGGGTGCCTCCGTTACGATACGGAGGTACCCTCCGGTATGCAACCGTCCCGGGAGGAGCGATGACGACCGCCGGGCAGCGCCCGATGCGCGCCGACGCACGCCGCAACTACAAGCGGCTGCTCACCGAGGCCAGGGCCGCGTTCCTCGAGCACGGCGCGGAGGCCCCGCTGGAGGACATCGCCCGCCGCGCCGAGGTCGGCATCGGCACGCTGTACCGCCACTTCCCCACCCGCCTGGCCCTGCAGGAGGCCGTCTACCACGACCAGGTGGACGAGCTGTGCGTGACGGCCTTCGCGCTGCTGGACAGCGAGCCGCCCGGTGAGGCGCTGCCCGCCTGGATGCGCACGTTCAACGGCTACGCGACGAGCAAACGTGGGCTGATGCAGACGCTGAAAGATGTCATCGACCGGCGTTCGGATCTGTTCAACCGGTGCCACGATGACATCCAAGAGGCTGCTGAGGCGCTCCTCGTCGACGCGCAGCGGGCCGGTACCGTCCGCCCCGAGGTGAACGTCACCGACCTCCTGCGCCTCACCCACGGGCTGTCCGTGGCGACCCAGCACGTCCCCGAGGACGCCGACCGGCTGCTGTCCTACCTGCTGGACGGCCTGCGCCCACAGCGCTGATCGACTTCCCGCCGGGAATGCCCGACCTGGACGGATCCGTTACCTCCTGGAGATCTAGACCAGAGAGGAGATCGGGTGACGGCGACCGTCGAGCGCACCACACACGCGGCCGGCAGAGCGGAGCGCCTCCGCGTTTTTCTCATTTTGGGCGCGCTGAGCGCCATCGGACCGCTGTCGATCGACATGTACCTGCCGGCCCTGCCGAAGCTGACCCACGACCTGTCGGCCGGGGCCTCGCTCGTGCAGCTGACGCTGACGGCGTGCCTGATCGGCCTGGCGGCCGGGCAGGTGATCGCCGGGCCGCTCAGCGACATGTGGGGCCGGCGGCGTCCGATGTTCGTCGGCGCCGCGATCTACACGCTGGCCTCCCTCGCGTGCGTGGTCGCGCCCAACGTGCAGCTGCTGATCGCCCTGCGGCTCGTGCAGGGGATCGCCGGTGCCGCCTGCATCGTGATCTCCCGGGCCGTGGTGCGAGACATGCACGACGGCCCCGCCGCGGCCCGGTTCTTCTCGCTGCTGATGCTGGTCAACGGCGTCGCGCCGGTGGCCGCGCCGGTGATCGGCGCTCAGGTCCTGCGCGTCACGTCCTGGCGCGGCGTGTTCGTCGTCCTGGCCTTGCTGGGCGTGCTGATGACCGTCTCGGTGCTCGGGTTGCGCGAGACGCTGCCGTCGGAGCAGCGGCACGCGGGCGGCCTGCGGGCCGCCGTGCGTACCTTCGGCGAGCTGTGCGCCGACCGGGTGTACCTGGGGTACGCGCTGGCGGGCGGCCTGGCGTTCGCGGCCATGTTCGCCTACATCTCCGGCTCGCCGTTCGTCCTGCAGAACATCTACGGCATGTCCCCCCAGGCCTTCAGCCTGATCTTCGCTGTGAACTCCCTGGGCATCGTGGCGTTCGGCCAGGTGAGCGGGATGCTAACCAGCCGGGTCCGGATGATCACGCTGCTGCGCGCGGGCCTTGGCGTCTCCCTGCTCGGCGGCCTGCTGCTGGTCGTCGCCGTGTTCGCCGGGCTCGGGCTGCCGGGCGTGCTGCCCGCGCTGTTCCTGGTGGTGTCGGCGATCGGGCTGACGATGCCCAACTCGATCGCTCTCGCCCTGTCCGGCCGGCCGGCGAACATCGCCGGCAGCGCCTCGGCCCTGTTCGGCCTGCTCCAGTACGTCGTCGGCGCCCTCGCCGCGCCCCTCGTCGGCCTGGCCGGCTCGCGTTCGGCCGCGCCGATGGCGATCGTGATCGCCGGCTCCGCCGCCGCGGCCATCCTCGTCCTGGCCGCCATGACCAGGCGACACGAGCCCGCGGAATGACCGCGCGGTCGGCCCCGACCGCGGCACGTCTCGGTGCTAGGGCTGGACCCCCGGCGGGACCGCGCGGACCTCACCCAGCGGGTCGGCGTCCGTGAGGCGGCCAGACGGCTGTTCGGCAGCGAGGCGACGATCAAGACCCACCTGCTGCACATCTACGACAAGCTCGGCGTACGCGACCGCGCCGCCGCCGTCGGCGAGGCCTACAAGCGGGGCCTTCTCTACTGACCCCTCACTGGTGTGCGCCCACACCGGTGACGGCGCGGGCGGAGATCTCGGCGAAGCGGAGCGGGTCGGCCTTGTCGCGGCTCAGCAGCGTGCCGGCGACCGCGCACAGGAAGCCGGCCGGAATGGACACCAGGGCGGGGTTCTCGAGCGGGAACCACGCGAAGTCCACCCCCGCCGGCAGCAGCGACAGGCTCTGCCCGGTGATCGGGTCCACCTTGCCCGACATCACCGGCGAGAAGAGGACCAGCGTGACCGCGACGGCCAGTCCGCCGTAGATTCCGGCCACCGCACCGGCGCCGTTGAAGCGCCGCCAGAACAGGCTGAGCACGATGGCGGGCAGGTTCGCCGACGCCGCCATGGCGAAGGCCAGTCCGACCAGGAACGCCACGTTGATGTTCTTGGCGAAGGCAGCGAGCACGATGGCGGCCGCCCCGATGAGGACGGCGGCGACCCGCGCGACCGCGATCTCCTGGCGCTCCCTCGGCCGCCCGAGCATCAGCACGTGACCGAACAGGTCGTGCGCGAGTGAGGTGCAGGCGGCCATCATCAGTCCGGCGACCACGGCCAGGATCGTCGCGCCGGCCACCGCGGCCACCAGGGCGAGCAGGACGTCGCCGCCGACCCGGCCGGCGACGTGCGCGCCCAGCTCGCGGGCCAGCTGCGGCACGGCCGCATTGCCCGAGGGGTCCTGTGCGACGATCTCGCTGCGGCCGACGAGGGCGGCGGCGCCGAAGCCGAGCGCCAGGGTCATCAGGAAGAAGCCGCCGATGAGCCCGATGGCCCAGTTCACCGAGGTGCGGGCCGTGCGGGCGTCCGGCACCGTGAAGATGCGGCTGACGACGTGCGGGAGAGCCGTGGTGCCGAGTGCCAGCGCGAGGGCGAGGCTGACGAAGTCGAGCTTGCCGGTCAGGGTCTCGGCGGGACGGCCGGCCACGTCCCGGCCGAACCGCAGGCCGGGTTCGAGGAAGGAGTCGCCCCGGCCGCTCTCGCGGGCCGCCGAGCCGAGCAGGTCGCTCACGTCGAAACCGAACCGGGCGAGGACGAGCCCGGTCATGACGACACCGGCGGTCATCAGCAGCACGGTCTTGACGATCTGCACCCAGGTCGTGCCCTTCATCCCGCCGAACGCGACGTAGAGGATCATCAGGGCGCCCACGGTGACGATCGTGAGGATCTCGGCGGTGCCCGCGGACAGGCCGAGGAAGGTCGTGCCGGGCCGGATGCCGAGCAACAGCGAGACCAGGGCGCCGGCCCCCACCATCTGCGCGACCAGGTAGACCACCGACACCGTGACCGTGGAGACGGCACCCGCGACGCGCACCGGTGCCTGCCGCCGCGCGCGGTACGCCGGCACGTCCGCGAGGGTGAACCGGCCGACGTTGCGCATGAGCCCGGCGAGCAGGAGGACGGGCACCCAGGCGACCAGAGAGCCGATGGAGTAGAGGAACCCGTCGTAGCCGGACAGCGCGATGATGCCCGAGATGCCGAGGAACGAGGCCGCCGACATGTAGTCGCCGGCGAGCGCGAGGCCGTTCTGCCGGCCGGAGAAGGCCCGCCCGCCCGCGTAGAAGTCGGTGGCGCCGTGGGTGTGCATGCGCGCCCAGACCGTGATGCCGAGCGTGACGCAGACGAGCCCGGCGAACAGCGCGAAGGTGAGCGTGCGGGCGTTGCCGGTAACGGCGTCCGCGGCGGCCAGGGTCATCGGGGGCCTCCCGCGTCGGCGCGGGCCGGGCGGCTCGGCGGCCCGGCATCGGCGGCGACCTGCGCGCGCAATGGATCGAGCGCCGCGCGGGAGTAGCGGGTGTAGCGCCGGGCGAGCAGGAACGTCGAGGCGAACTGGAGCACGCCGAATACAAGGGCGACGTTGACGTTGCCGATCAGCCGGTGCCGCATGAGGTCGCGCGCGAAGACCGACGCAAGGACATAAAGGAGATACCAGGCAATAAACAGAATGGCGACCAGCAATGCGGATCGCCTTGTCTTGCGGCGTAATACGATGAAACGCTCATCTTGGTTTATCGCGACATAACGCGCGTCTCGCGGTTCTTCCACTCCGCCATGAGAGCAGAATCCGGTGACGCGCATTCAGCATTTCCCCAGAATTCCCACGGCGGATTCGATCGTAGACTGGAGTGGCGCCCAAGCCCTTTGTCGATCTTGGAGAGCCGTGCGCGTCCTCGGCCTGATGTCCGGCACGTCGTTCGACGCGATCGACGTCGCCGTGGCCGAACTGAGCGCCGACGGCGAGGACCTGACGCTCCGGCCGCTCGGTTCGCTTTCGGTGCCGTACACGCCCGAGCTCACCGCCGGCATCGCCGCCGCGCTGCCTCCGGCGGCCACCACCGCCGGGGACCTCTGCGCGCTCGACACCCGAATCGGGCAGGCGTTCGCCGAGGCGGCCGACCGGGGCGTGCGCGAGCTCGCCGGTGGCCGGGCGGACCTGATCGTCTCCCACGGTCAGACGATCTTCCACTGGGTCGAGGGCGGCCGCGTCCTCGGCACGCTGCAGATCGGGCGGCCCGCCTGGATCGCCGAGCGCACCGGTCTTCCGGTCGTCGCGGACCTGCGGTCCCGCGACGTCGCCGCCGGCGGCCAGGGCGCGCCGCTCGTCAGCCTCTTCGACGTGCTCCTGCTGTCCGGGGACGTCCCACGGGCGGCGCTCAACCTCGGCGGCATCGCCAACCTCACCGTGGTGGCGCCGGGCCGCGACGCCGCCGCGTTTGACACGGGGCCCGCGTGCGCGCTGCTCGACGCCGTGGCGGCCAGGGCGACGGGCGGCGCGCGCCGCTACGACGCCGGCGGCGCGGGCGCGGCGGCCGGCACCATCCACCAGGGGCTGCTCGACCTGCTGCTGGACGAGCCGTACTACACCGCGCCGCCGCCGAAGACCACGGGCAAGGAGCTGTTCGGGCTCACCCACGTGGACAGGGCTCTGGCCGCGCTCGGCGGCGCTCCTCCCTCGTCGGAGGACCTGCTCGCGACACTGACCCGGCTCACCGCCACGACCGTCGCCCGCGCGGTCGCGCCATACGGCGTCGCGGAGGTGATCGCCTCCGGCGGCGGCACCGCGAACCCGGCGCTGATGGCGGACCTCGCCGCGGAGCTGCGGCGCTCCGGTGACGCGTCACTGCGCTCGACCGACGAGCTCGGCATCCCATACGAGGCGAAGGAGGCCTACGCGTTCGCGGTCCTCGGCTGGCTGACCGTGCACGGCCTGCCCGGCACGGCCGCGTCGTGCACGGGGGCGAGCGGCCCGCGCGTGCTGGGCTCGGTCACGCCCGGCGCGGACGGACGGCTGCCCGCGCCGGCCGCTCACGTGATGCCCCCGCGGCGCCTCCGCGTCGTCGCGGACGTTTGACGTCTTCGTCCCGTACCGACGATGCTGTCCGGCGAATACTGATTCGTCGATCGGGTGAAGGGCTGCACGACATGCGCATGGGACTGCTGGGGACCGGGCCGTGGGCGGAGATCGCGTACGGGCCCGCGCTCCGCGACCATCCCGAGGTGGAGCTCATCGGGGTCTGGGGCCGCCGGCCCGAGGCCGCGGCCGCGATCGCCGAGACCTTCGGCGGGAGGCCGTACGAGGATGTCGGCGCCCTTATCGACGACGCGGAGGCGATCGCCATCGCGCTGCCCCCAGCCGTGCAGGCGCCCCTGGCCGAACGCGTCGCGCTGGCCGGCCGTCACCTGCTGCTCGACAAGCCGCTCGCGGTGAACACCACGGACGCGACGGCCGTCGTGGACGCTGCCGCCAAGACGGGGGTCTCCTCGGTCGTCTTCTTCACCACGCGCTTCACCGCCGAACCGCGCGACTGGATCGGCGAGCAGGCGGCCCGTGACGGCTGGTTCACCGGCCGTGCGGACTGGATGGGATCGCTGGACAGCGGCGACAACCCGTTCGCGAACTCCCCGTGGCGCCGTGAGAAGGGCGGCCTGTGGGACGTCGGCCCGCACGCGCTGTCGGTCCTGCTCCCCGTGCTGGGCGACGTCGAGCAGGTGATGGCGGCCGCGCCCGGCCCCGGTGACACGGTGCATCTGGTGCTGCGCCACGTCGGCGGAGCGTCCAGCACCGCGGCGCTGAGCCTGACGGCACCGGGAGCCGCCGCGGGCAACACCGTGGAGTTCCGCGGCGAGTCCGGCGTCACGTCGATACCCGCGAGCCAGGACACGCCGGTCACGGCGCTGGGCCGGGCGATCGACGGACTGCTCGAGTCGGTCCGTACGGGCCAGGCCCACGAGTGCGACGTGCGCTTCGGCCTGCGTGTGGTGGAGATCCTCGCCGAAGCCGAACGCCTGCTGGAACGGTGAGCGCCGGCCCGTCACACGGGTCCGGCGAGCAGGTGGGCGGTGAGCCGGCCGGGCTCAGCGGCGGCGGGTGTTGGCGCGGCGGGTCGGCTCGGCGGTGGCCGGGTCCTCCGGCCACGGGTGGCGGGGATAGCGGCCGCGCAGTTCGGCGCGTACGCTCCGGTAGCCCTCCTGCCAGAACGAGGCCAGGTCCGCCGTGACGGCGGCGGGACGGCCGGCGGGTGACAGCAGGTGGACGACGAGTGGCACTCCGGCGATTCGGGGGGCCTCCTGCCAGCCGAACAGCTCCTGCAGCTTGGCGGCGAGCACCGGCTGCTCGCCGGAGTAGTCGACGCGGATCCGCGAGCCGCTCGGCACGGTGACGCGTTCCGGCGCGACCTCGTCGAGCCGCGCGGCGCATTTCCACGGCAGCAGGCCGCGGAGCGCCCCTGCCACGTCGAGGCGCTTCAGGCCGGCCCTGCCACGTGCGACCGACGAGAGGTCCAGCGACGAGAGCAGCGCGTCGTCGTCCATCGCGGGCCAGGGCGGGCCGAGGGCGCGGTGGCAGAACGCCAGCCGGGCTCGCAGCGCCTCGGCGTCACGGGTCCAGGTCAGCAGGTCCAGCCCCTCACGGCGCAGCCCTTCGCGCAGGGCCGCGCGTACGAGCTCGGGGTCAGGGTCGGCGAGCGGTGCGGCGCTGAGCTCGATCGCGCCGAGCCGCTCGACCCGGCGCGCCACCACGTCGCCGTCACGCCAGCTCACCTCCTCTTCCACCACCGTGCCCACGGCCAGCCTGGCGGTCTCCTCAGTGATCGGGACGGCCTGGCGGATCCGGGCCGACGGGGCGCCCGCCAGCCGGTCGGCGACCGCGATCGCCAGCCATGGGGCACCGGTCAGCCCGGATCCCTTGGCCGGGGTCGCGGCGGTCCCGGATGACATCAGGTAGCCGCCGTCGCGCGCCCGAGCGACCCGTTCCGGGAAGGCGAGCGCGACCACGATGCCGGCGGCGGTCTCATCGTCGGGCTCGGACGCCGGGACGGTGCGGGGCAGCGCGCGCCGCAGCCGGCGTACCTCCTCGCGCCACGGCCCGTCGTGCCGTCTCGCCCGCCATTCGGCGACGAGGTCGTCGCTGGTCCGCCGGTCGTCGGACAGCAGCGCCACAACCTCGGCGGCGCGCTCGCCGACGTGCTCGGCGCCGTCGATCAGGGCGCGGGCCAGCCTCGGGTGCACGCCGACGCGCGCCATCCGCCGTCCCCGCTCAGTCGCGCGCCCCTCTCCGTCCACCGCGCCGACCGCCCGCAGCGTGTCGCGGGCCGCCCGCATCGCGGCGGGCGGCGGAGGATCGAGGAGCGCGAGCCCGGTCGCGTCCGGGTCGCCCCAGCACGCCGCCTGGAGCGCGAAGCCGGTCAGGTCGGCGAGCTCGATCTCCGGCCGCGGACGTTCGGGCAGCCGGTCGTGCTCGGCCTGGGACCAGCAGCGGTAGACCCTCCCCGGCGCCTCGCGCCCCGCGCGCCCGGCCCGCTGGCCCGCGGTCGCCCGCGACGCCCGGACCGTGGTCAGCGCGCCGAGCCCGCGCGCGTGGTCGCGGCGCGGCTCGCGCGCCAGGCCGGCGTCCACGACGGCGCGTACGCCCGGGACCGTCAGGCTCGACTCGGCCACCGAGGTGGCGAGCACGACTCTGCGCGGACCGCCGTCGCGCGGCCGCAGCACCGTCTCCTGGATCCCGGCCGCCGCCCGCCCGTGCAACTGGAGCACCTCCACGCCGGAGAGCGCACCGGCGACCCGGCCCAGCTCGTGTACGCCGGGCAGGAAGCACAGCACGTCGCCGTCCCCGTCGGCGAGTGCCCGGCGTACGGTCGCGGCGACGTGGTCCAGCAGCGCGGGGTCCACGGACATCCCATGCGGCGGCCGTACGGGGCGGGGCGGCGGAGTCCAGATCATCTCGACCGGATGCGCGGCCGCGTCGGCCGTCACGACCGGGGCGCCGCCGAGCAACCGCGACCACGGGCCGGTGTCGGCGGTGGCCGAGGCGGCGACCAGGCGGAGATCGGGCCGCAGTGTCGCGCGCACGTCGAGGAGGAACGCGAGCGCGGTGTCGGCGTCGAGGTGGCGTTCGTGGCACTCGTCGAGGATCACGACGTCGGCGCGCGGCTCAGGGTCGTGCTGAAGACGCTGCAGGAGTACCCCCGTGGTGACGACCTCGACCGCGCTGCCGGGCCGCCGTTCGCCGCGGATGGCGTATCCGACGCGCTCACCGACCTGCTCGCCGAGCATCCACGCCATCCGGCGGGCGGCGGCGCGGACGGCCAGCCGGCGGGGTTCGGCCACGATCACGCGCAGGCCGGTCTCGGCGAGAGCCAGCGGCACGAGCGTGGTCTTGCCGGTGCCCGGCGGCGCCGCCAGGACGGCGGCGCCCGCGGAGTCGAGCGCGGCGCGCAGGCCGGGCAGCGCCGCGGACACCGGCAGATCGAATGAGCGCACCGCCTCAGTCTCCCGGACGCCGCGGCAGCGGCGTCCGGGAGGTGGATTTAGCAGGCCACGTGGCCGGAGCCGGCGTGCTTCCACTGGCACGTGTCGACCGTCGTCCCGGCGGTTGTTCGCAGTGACACCTTGTCGGCGGTGTTGTTCCAGACGTACCAGCCGCGTCCCTGGTAGACGTTCGTGCTCGTGTTGGTGCCGCGCCCGGTGTGGATGTAGACGTATTTGCCGGGCTTCAGCGAGAAGGTCGCGAAGGTGTAGACGTGCCGCTTGGTGTCGCGAACCGTCCAGCCGGCCAGCTTCACGGTCTGCTTCCCGCCGTTCTTCAGCACCACGTACTCGCGGTTGAGCTGGGAATTGGCGTGCGTGTCCGTGCCCGACGGGTTGTAGACGACCTTGTACAGCCGTACCGATGACGACGCCGCTCCCGCGGGCTCCGCCGCCAGCGCCGTCAGTGCCGCGGCCCCGGCCAGACAGGCCAGGACATAACGTGTCGCTCCCATGATGATCCTCCCCGTGATTTCCCCCGGAATGCGTGACATGGGAGGAGACGCGGGGAAAGCGCGCCGCGCCTACCCGCGACCGGTCACCGTTCGGTAACGCGCCGGACCGGCGCGGGCAGGGCCGGCCGCCGAACCGAGCCCGCGCCCCTGCGGCGGGCTGCGGCGTGCACCGCCAGGGCCGCGTTCCGCAACCGGCTCGAACACCACTCGCGGTCCAGAAGCTGAGCCACGGTCAGCAGCAGCTCGGCCGCCTGGACCAGCGGCCCGTCCGGCTCCCGCGCGGCGCGCTCGACCGCGGTCAGGATGGCGTCCTGCTCCACGAACAGCCAGGTGCGGGCGGCCTCCGGCGTGATGGCGCACGGCACGTCGTCGCTCGCGTCGCGGCCCGGGTGCGGACGTCCCCGGGTCACGGCCGAGAGGACGCTCCCCGGGCGGAAGGCGGAGGGGTCCGGCAAGGCGAACCTCGCGCCGAGAGCCCTCCCCACCTCCCGCGCGGAGGCCAGGTAGTGCTCGAGCAGCCCTCCCAGCGCGCACACCCGCTCGTCCCGCGGCCCTGCCCGGTCCAGCGCGAAGAGCCGCAGCAGGTCATGGAAGCGGTACCGGTCGGGTGAGAGGCACTCCAGGAGGCTCAGGTCGGTCAGGCTCTCCAGCAGGTCGTCGGCGTGCGGGCGGCGCAGGCCCAGCGCCGCACCGGCCGCCCCGGCCGAGAAGCCCGGCCCGTCGGCCAGGGCCAGCAGCCGGAACGCCCGCGCCTCGTCGGCTCCGAGCAGGTCATAGCCGAGCCGGAAGCACGCGCCCGCCGCGGGCAGGTCCTCCATCCGGCCGCGGGCCAGCCGGCGGGCGAGGACGCCGATCCCGAGCGAGGGCCGCGTGGCCAGCCACGCTCCGGCGCCGCGAATCGCCAGCGGCAGGAAGCCGCAGGCCGCGACCAGGTCCAGCGCCGCCCCGCGTTCGGCGGCGACCCGTTCCGAGCCGGCCGTCCTGGCGAGCAGCACCATGGCCTCGCCGGGTTCGAGCACGTCCAGGCCCAGCAGGCACGCGCCGGGCAGCTCGGCCATCGTGGCCCGGCTCGTCACCAGCGCCGCCGAACCCGCGGCGCCGGGCAGCAGCGGGCGTACCTGCGCCGGGCAGCGGGCGTCGTCCAGGAGTACCAGGACGCGGCGGCCGGCCAGCTCCGAGCGGTAGAGCGCCGCGCGCTCCTGCGGGCCGTCGGGGATCTCGCGCCGCCCGAGGGCGCGCAGCAGGCCGCCGAGCACCGCGTACGGCTCGGCCGGCCGATCGGCGGTCCCCCGCAGGTTCACGTAGACGCGCCCGCCGGGGAAACGGCCCCGCATCGCGTGTGCGACGTGGACGGCCAGGGTGGTCTTGCCGACACCGCCCATTCCGCTCACGGCGGCGACCGGCATCGACCCGCCGGACGCCAGGGCGCCGGTCAGCTCGGTGACGGCACCGCCGCGCCCGACGAAGTCACCGGTGTCCGGCGGCAGCCGGTACGGCATCACGATCCCTCCGGGTGTCTCGAACAGTAGAGCCCTGCACCGGTCCGTCACCTCCGGTGCAGGGCCCTCGGTGGCCGGCCTGTGACGGCCGGGCCACCTCCCCCGTCCTCGCCCGGCAACGCAGCGGCATTGGCCTCCGGGCGAATGTCCGGGCCTTTACCCCCTCGGCCCGTCCACGTGAATGATTCTGCGGTGCCGCGTTCAACGTTTGATCAACGCCGGATCAACGAGCGCGGGACGGCGACGTTCTTACAGGTAGAAGCCGGTCTCCGTGGTCGGCGTCGAGGTGACCGTTCCCCGTCCGTCGCGCAGGGCGTACAGCTCGGCGAGCGTCGCGCCGTGCGCCACGTCCGCGGTGGTGCCGAGCCAGGCCGCGGCCTCCGCAGGCGACATCCGGCCCACCTCGACCTGGGCGAGGCAGCGTCCGGGCCGTACGACCGCCGGGTGCAGGGCGGCGAGCGGCTCGTTCGTGGTGATGGCGACGAGCACGTCCCGGCCCTGGCCGAGCAGCCCGTCGGTGAGGTTGAGCAGCCGCGACAGTGCCTGCCCGGTGGCGGCCTTGGCGTCACCGCTGATCAGCTCGTCGCAGTCCTCGACCACGAGCAGCCGCCAGCGCCGATCGTCGTCCTCCTCGCCGACGGCGACCTCCATGAGGTACGCCGGGTTGCTGAAGAGCTGCTCGGGGTCCAGCACGCAGTCGAACTGGCACCACTTGGACCACTCGCGGGCCATGGCGCGCAGCGCGGTCGTCTTGCCGGTGCCGGGCGGACCGTGCAGGAGCACGAGCCGGCCGACGATGTCGTCCGGCGTCACCTCGGTGAGCCGGTCCACGGCGGCCGCCGCGGCGGCGGTGTAGTTGTCCCGGATCTCCGGCCAGGCCGCCGCGGCGATGGACCGCTGGCTGCGCGAGGCTCCGTGCGCCCCCAGATGCCAGAAGCCCATGTCCACCCGGTCCTCCTCCGGGGGCGGCGGCTCGACGGCGTCGCGGGTGGCCTCGTCGAGCACCGAGGCGCACAGCTCGTCGCTGAGCGCGGTCACCTCGACCATCCCCGAACCCCCGCGCCAGCGCACGGACCGCAGCGTCCAGCCGTCACCGCGGGCCAGGACCGCCTCGCGGTTCTCCTCACGTGAGGTGCGCAGCACCCGCGCGCCTGCGGGGCGCAGTGGCGCGTCCGGCCGGATCCGCTCCATGCGCTTGGACCGGGCGTACGGCTGCCGGCCGGCGGCGAACGCTTCCATGGCGAGCACGTCGATCACGTCACCGACGGTGTCGGTCGTGTCGAGCTGGAACGTCACGGCAGGCTCGGGTTCGACTCCGTCGATCGGCGTGAAATCGGACATGGAGTCAATGATCAGGTCCTCCGTGCGTCCACGTCCAGCGTATTAGCCGGTGAGGCGGCATCGGTGTTCTCGCGGACGGGCCGTTTCAGGCCCAGTACTCGTCCTTGAGCAGACGCTTGTAGAGCTTGCCCGTGGGGTGCCGGGGCAGTTCGGCGCGGAAGTCGATCGAACGCGGGCACTTGTAGTGCGCCAGGTGCTCGCGGCAGTGGTCCAGGAGCTCGCGCTCCAGGTCCGGGCCGGCCTCGCCGGGCTCCATCGGCTGGATCACCGCCTTGACGGCCTCGCCCATCTCCGGGTCCGGTACCCCGATCACGGCCACGTCGGCGACCTTCGGGTGAACCGCCAGGAGGTTCTCGACCTCCTGCGGATAGATGTTCACCCCGCCACTGATGATCATGTACGACAGGCGGTCGGTGAGATAGAGGAAGCCCTCCTCGTCCACGTACCCGACGTCGCCCAGAGTCGTCCAGCCGCGGCCGAGCGGGTCGCGGGAGGACGCCGTCTTGACCGGGTCGTCGTGGTACTCGAACTCCGGGCCTTCGCCGAAGTAGAGGACCCCGGTCCGCCCGGGCGGCAGCTCGGCGCCCTCGTCGTCGCAGACGTGGATCTGTCCGAGCAGCGGACGGCCGACGGTGCCCCGGTGTTCCAGCCAGGCCTTGGAGTCGGCGTAGACGAAGCAGTTACCCTCGGTGCCCGCGTAGTACTCGTGCAACACCGGCCCCCACCAGGCGATCATCTGCTCCTTGACCTCGGCCGGACAGGGCGCGGCGGCGTGCACGGCGTACCGCAGACTCGACAGGTCATGCGCCGCGCGCGTCTCCTCGGGCAGCTTGAGCATCCGGATGAACATCGTCGGCACCCACTGGCTGTGGGTGACGCCGTACCGCTCGATGGCCCGCAGCGCCTCCTCCGGGTCGAACCGCTCCATCACGACGACGGTCGCGCCGAAGCGGTGGAAGGTGAGGCAGTAGCGCAGCGGCGCGGCGTGGTACAGCGGCGCGGGGGACAGGTAGACCGAGTCACCGTCCGGCTGGAACAGGAAGGACACGAGCTCGTAGAGCTTGTTGGGCGTGCCCACCGGCGCCTTGGAGAGGGTCGGCTTGACGCCCTTGGGCCGTCCCGTGGTGCCGGAGGAGTAGAGCATGTCCACTCCCTCGCACTCGTCCTCGACGGGCGTGGGAGGGTGCGCGGCGATGCGCTTCTCATAGGAGTCGAAGCCGGGGGACGTGCCGCCGACCATCAGGCGCAGCTTGACGCCGGGCGTGACCTCGCCGACGGCGGCCGCGACCTCAGCGACCCGTGCGGAGGAGATGAAGACGCGGGCGCCGCAGTTGTCGATGATGTAGGCGAGCTCGTCGGGGCGCAGGCGTGAGCTGATCGCGGTGTAGTAGAGGCCGGAGCGCTGGGCCGCCCAGGCGATCGCGAGGAACGACGGGTGGTTCTCCAGCATGAAGGCCACGTGGTCGCCGGGGCGCAGCCCTTCGGCGCGGAGCAACCGGGCGAGCCGGTTGGACTCCTCGTCCAGCTCACGGAAGGTGATGACCTTTCCGGAGCCGGCCATGATCACTGCCGGTTTGTCCGGCGTCAGAGCCGCGACCTCTCCCAGATGCACGAAACCGAACGCTACTCGGTTTCGTTCCGGGGTGAAAGCACGCGGCTCACCCCGTGACGATCCCAGCGGCCGTCGCGCACGCGAGGCGCCTCGAGCAAGCCGGTGTCGAGGTCACCCTGCGCCGGTTCGACGGGCAGGTACACCCGTTCATCCTGATCGGCGGCCTGATCGACGACGCCGGCGTGGCCCGCTCCTGGCTCGGTGAGCGGCTGCGCGCGGCACTCACCTCGTGACGCGGCGCGCCGCTCAAATCCGCTCGCCCCGGTCCTTCCAGTACGGCTCGCGGATCAGGCGCTTGTAGAGCTTGCCCGTCGGCGTACGGGGCAGCCGGTCGAGGAAGTCGACCGAGCGGGGCGTCTTGTAGCCGGCCAGCGAACGCCGGGAGAACGCGATCAGGTCCTCGGCCAGCGCGTCCGACGGCGCGTGGCCGTCCTCCAGCTCGATCGCCGCCTTCACCTGCTCGCCGTACTCCGCGTCCGGCACGCCGAAGACCGCGACGTCGCGTACCGCCGGGTGGGTGATCAGCACGCCCTCGATCTCGGCGGGGTAGATGTTCACCCCGCCACTGATGATCATGTCGATGGCCCGGTCGGACAGGAACAGGTAGCCGTCGGCGTCGACGTGGCCGATGTCGCCGGTGGTGAACAGGCCGTCCTCCCGGTGCACGGCGGCGGTCTTGTCCGGGTCCCGCCAGTACTCCACGTCGTCGCCGTTGGTGTATCGGAACCACAGCTGCCCGTGCTCGCCCGGATCGGCGGGCGAGCCGTCGTCGCGCAGCACGTGGATCTCGCTCGTGGGCAGCGCACGTCCGACCGTGCCGGGCCGCTCCAGCCACTCCTCGGAGGAGACGACCGTGTTCACCGACGCCTCGGTGGAGCCGTAGTACTCATGGACGACCGGTCCCAGCCACTCGATCATCCGGCGCTTGACCTCGGGCGAGCACGGGGCCGCCCCGTGCCAGACGACGGCGAGGCTGGACAGGTCGTGGGCGCGGCGGGTCGCCTCGTCCAGCCGCAGCATGCGGACGAACTGGGTCGGCACGAGATGGACGTTGGTGATCCGGTGCTGCTCGATCAGACGCAGGGTCTCCTCCGGGTCGAACGCCCTCCGCATGACGACCGAGCGTCCGGCGCACAGCAGCACGTGCGACCAGAGCCACTGCGCGGAGTGGTACACCGGGCCGACCAGCAGCGACCGGCCGCCCTCCGGGATGCGCAGGATCTCCCCGAACCCCACGGCGACGCCCGCGAGGATCTCCAGCGGAGCGCCGGCCGTCACCAGCTTGCGGCGTACGCCCTTGGGCCGCCCCGTCGTGCCGGACGTGTAGATCATCGGCCAGCCCAGCACCTGGCCCGTGGGCACGCCGTCCGGTCCGCCGGCCAGGAACTCCTCGTACGGGACGAAGCCCGGGACCTCGCCGATGCCGACGCGGAGCGGTACGTCCACGGCGGCCTCGGCCGCGACGCCGGCGAAGGCGTCCTCGGAGAAGACGGCCTTCGCCCCTGAGTCGGTCAGGACGTACTTCAGCTCATCCGCCGTCCAGTGCCAGTTGACCAGGACGTAGCGCAGCCCGATGTGCGAGGCCGCGGTCATCAGCTCGAAGTGCTCCCGGCGGTTGCCCGAGTGGATCGCGATGCTGTCCCCCGTCACCAGACCGGCTCCGCGCAGCGCGCCCGCGAGCCGGTCGACGCGCGCGTCGAACTCCCGCCAGGTCGTGGTGCCGCGCTCGTCGGTGACGGCGGGCTCGTCCGGTCGCGCCTCGACGTACGGACGGAGCAGGTCGGCCATGGGACCTCCAGGTCGGCTCAGGGAGTACGGGCCCCGGCCATGCGCAGCGCGAGACCGACGTAGCGGGCCTCGAGGTCCGCGTGGCTGAGCGGCCGGTGTTGATGAAACCACTCGCTGATATGGACGCACATGTCGAGGATGGGGAGTGCCGTGAGCACGGCCGCGGTTCGGTCGTCCCCGCCGACCAGGTCGAACACCTGCTTCTTCTGGCCGGCGAGCAGCACGTCGACGACCTCGTCTCGAAGGCGCCGCCGGATGGCGACGACCTCGTCGTAGCGCTCACCGGTCAGCAGGGGGAACTCCCGGTTGGCCACGCGTGCGGTCTCCCGGTGGTCGGAGTGCCGCGCGACGTAGACGCCGACGATCGCGCTGAGCTCGGCGACCGGGTCTCCCGCCACGGCCGCCCTGGCCTCGGTGAGGACGCTCTCCAGCCGCAGATGGATGTCGCGGACCACGACGTACAGCAGCTGGTCCTTGGACTGGAAGTGGTTGTAGAGCGCCCCGGGGGTGAGGCCGCACGCCTCGGTGATCTGCCGGACCGACGTCGCGAGCGCGCCCTGCCGGTAGAAGAGCTCGACGGCGGCCGCGGCCAGGCGCTGCTGAAGCGGCGAACCCTCCACGGGCAGGCCGGACTGCGCCACCCCACTCCCCTCTCTTGACACGCCACTTAATACGAGCGTACTAATATTTCCAACGTGTGAATGAACGCTTATTTACCAATGATGGCACAGGTCATCCGGCACATCGGCCTCGGGGGCGGGGCGTCTACCGGCGCTCTGGAGCAGCCCGCCCGTAGAAAATGAGGAATCGATGGCCCCTACCGACTCGACGACCGCCCCAGCGGGTGGTTTCGCCATGGACCGCCTCTGGCGCCGTGGCCTCGACCGCTACCCGAACACGGGATCCCGCTACTGGTATCTCGCCGTGGCGGTGTTCGTCACGATCGTCTTGTACTACGAGCTCTACGTGGGCGGCGGCGTGGCTCCGCTGGTGCTCGAGCACTTCAAGATGTCGTTCCTCTACTACGTCAACATCCTCGTCTTCGGGAACCTCGTCGGCGCCTTCGGCTCCCTGGCCGCCGGTCTCGCCGACCGCTGGGGACGCGCCAACCTGGTGACGTACGGCCTGCTGCTCACCGGGGTGCTCGCGCTGATCACCCCGCTCGCGCCGAACAAGTTCGTCTTCGGTCTCTTCGCCGTGCTGGGCGGTGTGGTCGAGGGCATGTGCCTGGTCGCCACCCCGGCCCTCGTCCGCGACTTCTCCCCGCAGATCGGCCGCGCGTCCGCGATGGGCTTCTGGACGCTCGGGCCGGTCGTCGGCAGCCTGGTCGTCAGCTTCGTGGCGAACCGCACGCTGCCGCACTTCGACAACTCCTGGTCCAGCCAGTTCTACATCGTCGGCGTGGTCGGGATGGTCGCGTTCCTGATCGCCCTGTTCGGCCTACGTGAGCTCAAGCCCGGACTCCGCGACCAGGTCATGGTCACCGTCAACGACCGCGCGCTCATCCAGTCGCGCGCCGACTCGGCCGAGCAGCAGGTGAACCTGGAGCGGCCCTGGCGGCAGATGCTGCACCTGGACATCCTGGCCCCCGCGCTGGGCATCAGCATCTTCCTGCTGATCTACTACACCGCGGTCGGGTTCTTCACGATCTATCTGAGCTCCAACTTCGGGTTCTCCACCTCGAAGGCCAACGGCATCAACACCTGGTACTGGGCGATCAACGCGATCAGCCTGGTGATCGTCGGCGTCCTCTCGGACCGCCTGCGGGTGCGCAAGCCGTTCATGGTCGTCGGCACCGTCCTGGCGGTGGTGATGACGTTCATCTTCATGACCCGCACCACGCATCCGGACACGAGCTCGACCACGCTGATCATCATCATCGCCCTGCTGTCCCTCGGCCTGGCCACGGCGTACGCGCCGTGGATGGCGGCGTTCACCGAGACCATCGAGAGGCGCAACCCGGCGCTGACGGCCACCGGCCTGGCGATCTGGGGCTGGATCCTGCGGATCGTCGTGTGCCTGTCCTTCTTCGTCCTGCCGTACGTCGTCAGCGCGATGAACAAGCTGGTCGAGGCCCCGGCCATACTCGCCCAGGTCAAGGGCGCGGGCCCGAACCCTCCGGCCGCGCTCCTCCACGAGGTGGCAGGCATCAAGACCGCGGCCGCCGACGCACCCCACCAGTGGCAGATCTGGTGGTGGGTGTGCATCGTGGCCCAGCTCCTCTTCCTCGGGCTGATGCTGCCGCTGATCGGCCGCTGGAGCCCCAAGGCCGCCAAGGCCGATGCCGAGGCGCACGACCGCGAGGTCGCCCGGCTGACCGGCGCGTCCTGACGGAACCCCGCAAGCCGCCCGGTCGTCGCACAGTGGTGACGCTCACCAGTGATCAGCGAGACCGGGCGGCCGGAGTCCTGCTCGGCGCGGCCTGCGGGGACGCGCTCGGGGTTCCGTACGAGTTCGCCGCGCGACTGCCCGAGTCCTCCGTGCCGACGATGATCGGTGGCGGGCTCGGGCCGTACGCGCCGGGCGAGTACAGCGACGACACGCAGATGCACGCCTGCGTGGCGCAGGTGGCGGCACGCGGCCGCGGCCTGCGTTCGGAACTCGCGCTGGACGGCGTCGCGGTCCGGTTCATGCGGTGGTACCGCGAGGGCGCGAGCGACATCGGCGCCCAGACCCGCCAGGTGCTCGCGGCCGTCGACCGGACCGGCGGGATGTCATCGACGATGCGACGGGCCGCCGAACATCTCCATGCCAGGACGGGCCGCAGCGCCGGCAACGGCTCGCTGATGCGCACCGCGGTCGTCGCCCTTCCTTACCTTTCCGATCCGGCGGCCATGATCGAGGCCGCGCGGCTGGTCAGCGATCTCACCCACGTCGACGACCTCGCCGGGGACGCGTGCGTGCTGTGGTGCTCCGGCGTACGCCGCGCGGTGCTGGAGGCGACCTACGACGGCGTACGCGAGGGGCTGGACTACCTGCCACCGCTGCGGCGGGCGACGTGGGCGGCATGGCTGGACGAGGCCGAGGCCGCTCCCCCGCACGACTTCAGCCCGAACGGCTTCGTCGTGCCGGCCCTGCAGGCCGCCTGGTCGGCCGTCACGCACACCTCGTCGCTGCCGGACGGCCTGGTAGCGGCGGTACGCGCGGGCGACGACACCGACACGGTCGCCGCCATCGCGGGCGCCCTGCTCGGCGCACGCCACGGCGCCTCCGCCGTACCGGCGGAATGGCGCGAGGCGGTGCACGGCTGGCCCGACCTGACCGGCGACGACCTGACCGAACTGGCCGTACGCGCCGCCGACTCCTAGGCCGATCAACCTCCGGCAGGCTGGTACGTGGCAATGACCACTCCGGTGCCGGTTGTCACGGAATCGACCAGCTCGAAGGCGAAGAGTGCCGAGCCGGAAAAGCTCATCGCGGGCCTGCCGGACGCGGGCGAGCGCCTCCCGGCGGCCACGTCGACGGCGAAGCGCACCGCCTGGGCCGCGGCATGCCGCGCTCGAGCGGCCGGCCGGCTCGACGACCACTCCGCGACGTGCGGGACCGCACTCGGTCCCGGTCAGTCGTCCGCCGGCCGGCCGCCACGAGACCGCGCCGAGCTGGGGCCCTGGTGGGAGTCGTCGTGACGGTGCGCGATGCGCACGGCGTACTCCCGTGGCGAGATCCCCAGTTGCCATGAGCAGACCGAACAGCTGAGGTGATCGTGGGTCGTCTGCTCGTCGTGTTCGACCTCGACAACGCCTATCCGCAGGTTCTCCACGACGCGAAACGGTACACGGAGCGTAGCCTCCTGCCCACTCTCCGGCGTGCGTGTCCTTGACCGATTCGGCTGGTGACGGCGCCTAGATCGTGCGGTCGCGGTCGCGTTCGGCGGCCAGGGACCGTGTCTGCGGCGACAGTGGCGCGAGCAGGATCGAGGCGACGAGGTCGATGAGGTGGCTGGTGAACAGCCGGTCGTCGGCGTGCGGGCCGGACTGGGCGCGGCGGGCGAGTTCGATCATCGTGAAGCGCAACGCGACGAAACGGCGGTGCAGGCGCGCGGCGTCCTCCTCTAGGAGCGGCGCGGTCAGCGCGCGCCAGCGGAAGGTGCTGTCACCGGGATCACTCACGCTCGCCCGGCCGATCACCGGCTCGGGGCGGTTCACCAGCTCGCCGAGGATCTGCAGGTAGGCCCGGCCGCCGGGGCGGGCGAGCTTGGTCGCGAGGGGACGCACCAGGGCGGCGGAGAGCTCACGGACGTCGCCGCGTTCACCGGCCTCGTACGCGTCGAGCAGCGCGTGCCGGGCGGACTCGACGTCGCGGTGGTGGCGGTCCAGGACGGCGCGCAGCAGGCCACGCCGGTCGCCGAAGTGATATTGAAGTGCGGTCACGTTGCGCGCTCCGGACGCGCGGACGATCTCGCGCAGACTGACGCCGTTGACGCCCTCGGCGGCGAACAGTCGCTCGGCCGTCTCGATGAGGCGCTCCCGTGTTTCACGTCCGGCCGTGCCCACGTTTCAATTCAACCACATTGACCTTTAATGCAGCTGAATCATAGGCTCACGGCGCGGAGGTTCTCCCTGGATGCAGCATGACCACATCGACCCGGCACTTGTCGACTTCGGCGTTCTCGCGGACTGGATGGACGGCCAGTCGCTGCCCGGCGGCGCCTTCGAACGGGTCGAGCGCCTCGGTGGCGGCACGCAGAACGTCCTGGTCCGGTTCTGGCGCGGCGACCGGGAGTACGTACTCCGGCGCCCGCCCGCGCACCTGCGCCCCAAGAGCAACGACGCGTTGCGGCGGGAGGCGCGGGTGCTGGCCGCGCTGGACGGCACCGGTGTGCGCGCGCCGCGCCTGATCGCCGCCTGCGCCGACGAGACGGTCATGGGCGGCGCCGTTTTCTACCTCATGGAGTCGGTGCGCGGCTTCAACCCCACGACGACGCTGCCCCGGCTCCACGCCGACGACCCGGCCGTACGACACCGGATGGGTCTCGACGCGGCCGCCGCCCTCGCCGAGCTCGGCGCGGTCGACCACGTGGCCGTGGGCCTGGGCGACCTCGGACGGCCGGACGGGTTCCTCGAACGCCAGGTCGGCCGATGGCTGTCGGAGCTGGACTCCTACGGCAAGCTGGACGGCTATCCGGGACCTGACATCCCGGGCCTCATGGACGTCGCGTCCTGGCTGGAGGCCGGCCGGCCGCGCGACTGGCGGCCGGGCATCATGCACGGCGACTACCACCTGGCCAACCTTCTGTACGCCGTCGACGGCCCGGAGGTCGCCGCGATCGTCGACTGGGAAATGTGCACCATCGGCGATCCGCTGCTCGACCTCGGCTGGCTGATCGCGACCTGGCCGGGCCCCGACACCGCGAAGCTGTCCGGGGCCATCGGCGCGGCGGGCGGCCTGCCCGAACCCGCCGAGCTGGCCCAGGTCTACGCCGCCCGGTCGGACCGCGACCTGTCGGCCCTCACCTGGTACGCCGTGCTGGCCTGCTTCAAGCTCGGCATCGTGCTGGAGGGCACGCACGCCCGCGCGTTCGCCGGCAAGGCACCCCAGGACGTCGGCGACCTGCTGCACGCGACGACGCTCGGGCTGTTCGCCCGTGCCCGCACCTTCATGGAGGCGTGATGTGGGACTTTTCCACCGAGCCGGAATTCCAGGCCAAGCTCGACTGGATGGACACGTTCATCCGTGACGAGGTCGAACCCCTGGACCTGGTCTTCGGCGGCAAGGCGTACGAACCGCTCGACGACGAGCTGCGGACGATCGTCGAGCCGCTGAAGGCCCAGGTGCGCGAGCAGGGCCTGTGGGCCTGCCACCTCGGCCCCGGGCTGGGCGGCCAGGGGTACGGCCAGCTCAAGCTCGCCCTGATGAACGAACTGATCGGCCGCTCGCCGTGGGCGTCAGTGATCTTCGGCTGCCAGGCGCCCGACACCGGCAACGCCGAGATCATCGCGATGTACGGCACGGAGGAGCAGAAGTCCCGCTACCTCAAGCCGCTGCTGGACGGCGAGTGCTTCTCCGGCTTCTCGATGACCGAACCGCACGCCGGTTCGGACCCCCGCCTGTTCCGTACGCGCGCGGTCCGTGACGGCGACGGCTGGGTGATCACCGGGGAGAAGTACTTCACCTCCAACGCGGCCAACGCGGCGTTCCTCATCGTGATGGCGGTGACCGACCCGGACGCGCACCCGTACCAGCGGATGTCGATGTTCCTCGTCCCGACCGACACGCCGGGCGTGGAGATCGTGCGGAACATCTCCACGATGGGCCACCGCGGTGACGGCGGCCACGCCCACATCCGGTACAACGACGCGGCGGTCGGGCCGGAGGCACTGCTCGGCGAGGTGGGCGGGGCGTTCGCCATCTCCCAGGCCCGCCTGGGCGGCGGCCGGATCCACCACGCGATGCGCACGGTCGCGGCGGTGAAGAAGGCCTTCGACATGATGTGCGAGCGCGCGTTGTCGCGGGAGACCCACGACGGGAACCTCGCCGGCAAGCAGCTCGTGCAGGCGGCGATCGCCGACTCCTACATCGAGATCCAGCAGTTCCGGCTGCTGATCCTGCACACGGCCTGGCTGATCGACCAGTCCTCCACCCGTGAGGCCCGCACCCAGATCGCGGCCTGCAAGGTCGCCGCCGCGCGCGTCTTCCACGACGTGGTGTACCGGGCGATGCACCTCCACGGCGCGCTCGGCGTCTCCAGCGACACTCCCCTGGCCCGGCTCTGGCAGGCCGCCCCGTTGATGGGCATCATGGACGGCCCGACGGAGGTCCACCAGTCCTCCATCGCCCGCCGCGTGCTGCGCGGATACGAGCCCGCCCCGGGGCCATGGCCGACCGAGTACCTGCCGGACAAGATCGCCGCCGCCCGCGAGAAATATGGAGTTGAGTGATGCAGAGTCTGGAAGAGGTTCGCGCGGTGGTGACCGCGCCGGGACAGCTGTTCGAGATGGAAGAGGCCGAGATCCACGGCGTACGCACGCGCGTCTGGAAGAACGCCCTGCCGTCGCTGCGCTCCCTCCTGGAGGTCACCCGGCTGCACGGCGACGCGACGTTCCTGGTCTATGAGGACGACCGGCTGACGTTCGAGGAGCACTTCCGGCACGCCGCGACGTTCGCGCGGCGCCTCGCCGAACGCTACGGCGTCCGCAAGGGCGACCGGGTCGCGATCGTGATGCGCAACTTCCCCGAATGGTCGGTCGCCTTCTTCGGCGCCGCCGCGCTCGGCGCCGTGGTCGTCCCCCTCAACGCCTGGTGGACCTCGCCGGAGCTGGAATACGGCCTGCGCGACAGCGGCGCGAAGATCCTCATCGCCGACGAGGAACGGATCGAACGGCTCGCCGGCGCGCTGCCCGGCCTCGGCATCCCCGCCATCGCCGTACGGAGCACCGGCGCGCTACCGGGTGGCGTGGAGACGTACGAGTCGGTCCTCGGCGAGATCGGCGACGAACTCCCCGACGCCGACATCGACCCGGAGGACGACGCGACGATCTTCTACACGTCGGGCACCACCGGCCGGCCCAAGGGCGCGCTCGGCACCCAGCGCAACATCACGACGAACCCGATCAGCCTGGC
>JAOPYG010000268.1 GCA_025964685.1 Actinoallomurus sp.
CCGTTCTGCCTGGTCATGCTCGGCGACGCCATCAACGAGAAGAAGTCCTCGGGCGCCGCGAAGGACTCCGTCGAGGTCGTCGACGTGGCCCAGCTGCTGATCAGGTCCATCAAGGGCGAGCCGGAGCCGGCCGTCGCCGACTGACCACCTTCGTGCCAGGACGGGTCCGCCACCACTCCGGTGACGGGCCCGTTTCTGTCGGCCGCGACTCCTCGTCCAATGGCGGCTCGTTCGCCTTGGGACGGTGTTGATGACAGCACATGTCCGCAAGGGCCGTGAATCTTTCAGATGACGATGCACCGCGACCCCGGCCGGTGAGGCCGCGCGGGAACCGAAGAGGCGGCGACCGACCAGTCGTGTTCGGCACCGTGGCGTACTGGCCGGGGAAAAAGACTGACGGCGCCATCGCGGGGGGAGCGGGGATTGCGATGGCGCCGTCAACGTTCTAGCCGTCGTGTGACAAGGGTCACAATGACTCAGGTCAACCGAATCGACCAGTAACGCGTCGGGCCCGACGTTACCCCTTCGAGACGCGCGTTTGCCACCCCTTGGGCCGAGAATTACCGTCTCCGCCACGAGACGGACACTCGGCGCAACGGATTACGGGCCGAAGTGCCAGGTCAGCCGGTCAATTTCTTAACAATTGCCGGGTTCTGCTTCTCCCACTCGGAGACGCCCTGGGCTTCTTTGCCCTTGTACTTGTTGACCACCAGATCCTCGAGAGGGAACAGCTGCTCGTCGGGCATCGTGAACTTCTTCAGCCAGCCGTTCACCTGCGGGAAGTCCTTCGCGAAGCCCTGACGGCCCAGCGTGTGGATCTTCTCTGCCGCGCCGAAGGCGTTCTGCGGATCGGCGAGGGGCTTGATCGGGAACTTGGTGTACGCCCAGTGCGGTTTCCACAGCGTGACCGCGACCGGCTGCTTGTTCTGCACGGAGCGGTTCAGCTCGGCGAGCATCGCCGCCGTACTGCTCTGGACCACCTTGTAGTCGGTGAGGCCGTACGCGGGCTGCACCTTGTTCTTGACGATCTTCATCTCGCCGGCGCCGGGCTCGATGCCGACGATGCGTCCCTTGAAGCGGGAGCTCTGCCCCTTGAGGTCGGCGAGGGAGTTCGCCGGGTCGGTCTTGGGCACGGCGATCTGCATGCTGGCCTTGTCGTACCAGACGCCGATGTCCTCGATCCGGTCCTTGTACTTGTCGTAGTAGTCGGCGTGGGTGGCGGGCAGCCACGCGTCGAAGAACAGGTCGATGTCGCCCTGGCCGAGACCCGCGAACAGCGGTCCGGCGTCGACCTGCCGCAGGGTCACCGCGTAGCCGCGCTTCTCCAGCTCGGACTTCCACAGCTGGGTGACGGCGATGTCCTCGTCCCAGGGGATGTAGCCGATGGTGATCGGCTTGCCCTTGGAGCCGCCACCCGTACCCACGATGCCCAGCGTGGTGGCGAGCAGCGCGAAGACGACGACGCCGGACAGGGCGAACGCCGGTCGCGGACGGTAGCGCAGGACGTTGGTCACACCGCCGTGAACGACACGGTCCGCCGAGCGCCGCGCTGCCGGGGCCAGCCGCGTCCCGAGTGCGCTCGTCATGCGGTCGAGGATGATGGCCAGCACCACGACGGCCAGACCCGACTCGGCGCCCGCACCCAGGTTGTACTGCGTGATCGCACCGAAGACATTGGCGCCCAGGCCCTCGGCGCCGACCATGCCGGCCACGACGACCATGGACAGCGACAGCATGATGACCTGGTTGACGCCGGTCATGATGGTCGGCAGTGCGAGCGGAAGCTGTACCCGGGTGAGTACGCGCCCGGGTGGCGTGCCGAAGGCCTCGGCGGCCTCGACCGTCTCCCGGTCGACCTGCTTGATGCCCAGCTCGGTCAGGCGTGCGCCCGGCGGGATCGCGAAGATCATCGTTGCGACGACCCCGGGCACCTCGCCCAGACCGAAGAACGAGATCGCCGGGATCAGGTAGACGAACGCCGGCATGGTCTGCATGAAGTCCAGCACGGGGCGGGCCACCGTACTCACGGCCGGCACGCGCGCGCTGAGCACGCCCAGGGGGATCCCGACGATCAGCGCCGCGACACTGGAGACGAGCACGAGGGCGAGCGTCTCCATCGCGGCGTTCCACTGGCCGAGCGAGTCGATCAGGATGAGCCCGGCAAACGCCAGGACGCCGGCGGCCAGCCCGCGCAGCCACCAGCACGCCATCGCGACGAGAGCGGCGAGTGCCAACGAGGGTGGGGCGTTCAGGACGTGGGCCAGGCCGTGCACCACGCCGCCGACGACGTCGCTGATCGCGGAGAAGACCGGCTTGCCGTGCTTGGTGAGGAAGTTGACCGCGTCGGTGACCCGGTCACCAAGGGGGAGCCTATACATCGGCGGTGACCTCATCGTTCTTGCTGTTGCCCGTCAGGTTGCCGAGTGCCGCCAGGAGCGTGACCCGCGGGATCACGCCGAGCAGCTTCCCGTCCCCGTCGGCGACGGGCACCGGGAACGGGCTCTCCGCGCACCGGGTGAACAGGTCCGCGACCGCCGTGTTCGGATCAACCGGCTGCACGTCATCGTCGATGAGCCCGTCAAGGTCGGCCTTGCCCTCGCGTACGGCCTTCGCGGCGGGTTCGGCGTGGACGGCGCCGAGCAGCCGGCGTTCACGGGACAGGACGAACGCCGCGGCCGACTGGGTCTCGCGCATCACCCGTACGGCGGCGCGTGGCCCGCCGTTGGCGTCCACGACGGCGAGCGGCTTCTCCATGACGGAGTGTGCGGTGAGCACGCGCGTACGGTCAACGTCGGCGACGAACTGGGCGACGTAGTCGTTGGCGGGGTCGGTGAGGATCTCCTCGGCCGTGCCGATCTGCATGATCTGGCCGTCCCGCAGCATCGCGACGCGGTCACCGAGGCGCATCGCCTCGTTGAGATCGTGCGTGATGAACACGATCGTCTTGTTGAGCCGCGTCTGCAGGTCGAGCAGCAGGTCCTGCATCTCGCGCCGGATCAGCGGGTCGAGGGCGCTGAACGCCTCGTCCATGAGCAGGATGTCGGTCTCGGCGGCGAGCGCGCGGGCGAGGCCCACCCGCTGTTGCATGCCGCCGGAGAGCTGGTCGGGGTATCCGTCCTCCCAGCCGTCGAGCCCGACGTACGTCAGGAACTCCCGGGCCTTCTCCAGCCGCTCCGGCCGTGGAACGTTCCGTACCTCCAGCCCGTACGCCGCGTTCTCCAGCACCGTACGGTGAGGGAACAGCGCGAAGTGCTGGAAGACCATGCTGATCTTCTGCTGGCGGAGTTCGCGGAGCTCCTTACCGCCCATGTCGGTGATGTCGACGCCATCGACCTGGATGCTGCCGCTGGTGGGCTCGAGGATGCCGTTCAACATCCGGATCAAGGTCGACTTGCCGGAGCCCGACAGGCCCATGACGACGAAGATCTCGCCGTCCTCGACCTCGAATGAGACGTCGGCGACCGCTGCGGTCACCCCCAGCCGCCGAAGCTCCGCTGGATCCGCGCCTTGGCCGATCTTGCGTACGGCCTCGGCGGATCTCCGTCCGAAGATCTTCGAGACACCTTGCACCCGCAGTCTGGACACATCGTCCTTCCGGTCCGGCCGCGCTGCCGGACTCGGGCACAGGCGGTCCGAACCGGGCCGCGCGGCGAAATGTCACGAGCCGCCGGCTCGCTCCTTCCGCTGACTCGCCTGTACGGCCTGATGGTTGTGACCCACATCACTTGTAGGTGCGTCAACCATTTGCTCAGGTCAAACGTCTGCCGACATTACTGGCAGTGCGAAAATTTTGCACGTTCATGTGCTACGTGTCACAAATAATTTACGCCGGGTAATTGCGCCGCTCAGCGGTACAACGCGGGGTCTTCCGGATCGGATACGCGGAAACGGTCGCGGTCGGTCGCGACACCACCGACACCCTGGGCGAACTCGATGGCGGCCACCGCGGCCGGCCGTACGCCATGCCCGTCGCCGCTGCCGAAGCGGTAACCGTGCAGCCCAGGGTCCTGGCGCATGGGCCCGAGCGCCAGCGGCAGCAGCCAGCGCAGACTCGGCACGTCGGGGCCGTCACAACGGACCCGGATCGGACTGTGCGGGCTGGTCAGGAAGAAGGAGCCGTCATCCTCGGGAGGGCCGGCCGTCAGCCCGGGCAGCCGCGCGCCGAGCTCGTCCGGCGACACCTGCCGCGGCGTGTGAACGATCACTACTTCACTGGCGTCATCCGCGACCACCGGCTGCGGAAGGTGCGCGAACCCCCCGAACCTGCGCGCCAGCCCACGTACCAGCCAGGTCTCGAACGGTCCGGAATCACTCACCACCCAGGCACTCCCCGGAGGAAGACCCACCTTGACCGCGGCCTCCGCCGTGATCGGATGCGGCCCCGCCAGCCTGATCCCCGCCCCGAACGAGATACCGCTCTCGACCGTCGCCGCGTCCGGATCGAACCGGCGTACCGCCTCCAGCAACCACCCCTGCTCAGGTGCCTGCGGGAGAACGACGGCCGGCAACCTGCGCAGCCGCCGGGCGGACAACCTCATATACGCGTGCGGTGAAAATTGAGAAAGGACCGCGAGGGCGTCGGCCCACGCTGATCCTGGTACCGCGACCCGTGCTTGGCCGACCCGTACGGATGCTCCACCGGAGAACTAGTACGGAACAGGCACATCTGCCCGATCTTCATGCCGGGCCACAACTTGATCGGCAACGTGGCGACGTTGGACAGCTCGAGCGTGACGTGCCCGGAGAACCCGGGATCGATCCAGCCGGCCGTGGAGTGCGTCAGCAACCCGAGCCGCCCGAGACTGGACTTCCCCTCGAGCCGCGCCGCGAGGTCGTCGGGCAGCCCGAACACCTCGTACGTGGAGGCCAGGACGAACTCGCCGGGATGCAGGATGAACGCCTGATCGGAGGCGACCTCGATGAGCCGAGTGAGGTCACGCTGCTCGACGGCAGGATCGATGTGGGGATACTTATGGTTCTCGAACACCCTGAAGTACCGATCCAGCCGCACGTCGATACTGGACGGCTGAACCATCACAGCCTCGTACGGGTCGATCTTCATACGGCCGGACTCGATCTCAGCCTTGAGATCCCGATCGGAGAGCAGCACACCGAGAAACTACCGGTTGCGACCCCCACCGCGTACGAGGAGGAGCACCGCAGCACACGCGCCGCAGGTTCCGGTAGCATGGTCGACCGGTCCCCGGACCGATGCGGGTGTAGTTCAATGGTAGAACTCCAGCTTCCCAAGCTGGTAGTGCGGGTTCGATTCCCGTCACCCGCTCCACACGCCAAAGGCCCAGGTCAGGGACATGATCCCGACGCTGGGCCTCTTTGCTGTCAGGGCGGATTTTGAGCCGCCGTGCCATTAGCGTGCCATTAGCCTCCGGCGCCGGGTTTCCCGTCGTGGTCGTCGGCCGGCTGCGCTGCTTTGAACAGCGCGTCCAGGCCATCGGCGATCTTGCGGTC
>JAOPYG010000295.1 GCA_025964685.1 Actinoallomurus sp.
CGGCCAAGAACGACCCGAACCTCACGGTCAACGGGCCGCCGATCTCCAACCCGTACCTGGTCTTCAACTTCAAGAGCCCGAACGCCAACAAGGCGATGCAGAAGCTCAAGGTGCGGCAGGCGATCGAATACGCGATCAACAAGGTCGCGCTGGCCCGTGTCTACGGTGGCCCGAAGTACAACACGCCGCTGAACACGATCATCCCGCCGGACAGCGTCGGTTACCAGGACTACAACCTGTACCCGACGAACGGCAGCCAGGGTGACCCGGCCAAGTGCAAGCAGCTGCTCGCCGAGGCCGGCTACCCGAACGGCTTCAAGCTCAAGGCTGCCTACCGCCAGGCGGGCAACCACCCGGCGATCTTCCAGAGCTACGCGCAGGACATGAAGGCGTGTGGCATCACCGTCGAGGGTGTGCCGGTTCCGCAGGCCGACTTCTACACGCAGTTCCTGCAGAAGACGGACAACACGCTGGCCGGCAAGTGGGACGTCGCCGCTCCGGGCTGGGTGCCGGACTGGTTCGGTAACAATGGCCGGTCGGTCGTGTCCCCGCTGTTCGACGGCCGTAACTGGGCCGATGGCACCTCGAACTACGGCGACTACGACAGCCCCGTGACCAACGCTCTCATCGACAAGGCCCTCACGGCCAAGACGATCGACGAGACTCAGAAGTTCTGGCACGAGGCCGACGTGCAGATCATGAAGGACGCGGCAATCGTGCCCTTCATGGCGCAGAAGACCCCGTGGTACCACTCTTCGCGGGTCAAGGGCGCCACATGGCTGCCGATCGCTCAGCAGTTCGACTTCACCAACCTGTGGCTCAGCTCCGGTAGCTGACCTACAACAGCAGATGGCGGCCGGGCGCGTCGGTGGCGAGCCCGGCCGCACTGCTGTGGGTTTCAGATGACGGAGCCGGTACGGTCCATTCGCGGCGATGTCGCAGGCAGAGCCGTTATCAGGTAGACATGCTGTGGCTCTGACATGAGGCGCTGATTTTTCGAAGGGGAGGACATGAGCCTTCTCGAGGTACGAGACCTGAAGGTCTCTTTCGACACGTCTGACGGATTGGTGCAAGCCGTCCGTGGAGTGTCATTCACCGTCGAGCGAGGAAAGACCCTAGGCATCGTCGGTGAGTCCGGTTCCGGGAAAAGCGTCTCTACCCAGACGCTCCTCGGCCTGACGGCGGGCGCGCTGATCGATGGGGAGGCCCTGTTCGAGGGCCAAGACCTTCTCGCCATGAGCGACGAGCAACTTCGTCGGATCCGTGGCAAGGAGATCGCGATGATCTTCCAGGATCCCCTGTCGAGTCTGCACCCTCTGTACAAGGTGGGTAAGCAGATCGCGGAGATGATCCGGCAGCACGAGTCGGACGTCAGCAAGGCCCAGGCCCGCAAGCGGGCCATCGAACTTCTCGGCATGGTCGGGATCCCCGAGCCCGGTCAGCGCGTCGATGACTACCCCCACCAGTTCTCCGGCGGCATGCGCCAGCGCGCGATGATCGCCATGTCGCTCGCGCTCAACCCCAAGCTGATCGTGGCGGACGAGCCGACCACCGCGCTCGACGCGACCGTCCAGGCCCAGATCCTCGACCTCATGCTGCGGCTGCAGCGAGAGTTCGACACCGCGCTGATCATGATCACTCACGATCTCGGTGTGATCGCCGACCTCGCCGACGACGTGTTGGTGATGTACGGCGGCAAGCCGGTCGAGCACGCGGATCGGCGCTCGCTCTATTACCGCCCCCACCACCCGTACACCAAGGGCCTCCTCGAGTCGATCCCCGGCTCGACCGGCGCGAAGACGCGGCTCAAGCCGATCCCGGGCCAGCCGCCCTCCCTCATCAACCTTCCGACCGGCTGCGCCTTCCATCCGCGCTGCGAGTACGTCATGGACCGCTGTGTGCCGGAAGAGCCCCCGCTGGCGGCCGTCAACGACAAGGACGGTTTCCCCGATCTGGGACACACGTCCGCGTGCTGGCTGCCTCGCGAAGCCGCCGGGCTCAGCACCGAGGTCGAGCGCATCCGTCAGGAGGCCGTCGCGCTCGGACGTACGACCGGCGCTCTCGGTAGTACGGCAGGCAGCACCGTCGTGGACGCCGGGGAGGCGAAGTGAGCCAGGAATCCGACGTCCTCGTCGAGATCGATGACGTCTACAAGTATTTCCCGATCAAGCAGGGCATCATCTTCAAGCGGGAGATCGCCCGCGTGCACGCCGTCGACGGCGTGAGCCTGAAGGTGCGCCGTGGCGAGACGATCGGCATCGTGGGTGAGAGCGGCTGCGGCAAGTCGACTCTCGCCCGTTGCATCACCGGGCTGCACCCCATCACCAAGGGCCGGATCGTCTTCGACGGCCAGGACATCTCCAATCTTCGCGGCCGGGCACTCAAGCCGTTCCACCGTGACGTCCAGATGATCTTCCAGGACCCGTACGGCTCGCTGAACCCGCGCCGTCGCGTCGGCGCGATCATCGGCGACCCGTTCGACATCCACGGCATCGCCTCGGGCGCCGAGCGCAAGCGGCGGGTCCAGGAGCTGATGGAGCTCGTCGGTCTCAACCCCGAGCACTACAACCGCTTCCCGGCGGAGTTCTCCGGCGGTCAGCGGCAGCGCATCGGCATCGCGCGGGCGCTGGCCCTCAAGCCCAAGCTGATCGTCTGTGACGAGCCGGTGTCCGCTCTCGACGTGTCGATCCAGGCGCAGGTCATCAACCTGCTCAAGGATCTGCAAGACGAGCTCGGCCTGACCTACGTCTTCATCGCCCACGACCTGTCGGTCGTGCGCTACGTCAGTGACCGGGTCGCGGTGATGTACCTGGGCAAGATCGCTGAGAACGCCGACGGCGAGGAGCTGTACGAGAACCCGCGCCACCCCTACACCAGCGCGCTGCTGTCCGCCGCCTCGATCGCCGACCCGGACGCCGCCGAGCGCCGCGAGCGCATCGTCCTCAGCGGAGACGTGCCCTCACCGATCCGGCCGCCCTCCGGCTGCCGGTTTCACCCGCGCTGCCCCAAGGCGCAGGAGAACTGCGTCGACGTCGCACCCGATCTCATCGTGCGGGGAGGCGACACCGCGAGTCACCTGACGGCGTGCCACTATCCCGTCGAGGCCGCGGAGAACCTCGCCGTCGAGACCGCGGCGATCGAGCAGCTGTCCACCGAGCCCACGCTCCCGAGTGCATAGGTATCGATCATGAGCCTCACTGATCTCGAAGCGGAGGCCTCGGTCCCGCCGGCGAGCGAGGTCCCCGGCGGACGCGCGATCGAGGGCCGGAGCCCGTGGCAGCTCGCCTGGGCCCGGCTTCGCAAGGACAGAGCAGCGATGATCTCCCTCGTGGTGATCATCCTGCTCGTCGTCATGGCGCTGATGGCCCCGCTCATCTCCAAATGGGTGGGGTACGCTCCCGACTTCGGCGACCGGAAGTTCGGCCAGACCGAGGACGGCCTGCCGGTCGGCCTGACCGGTCACCACTTTCTCGGCACCGACCGGTTCGGCCGCGACATCCTCGTCCGTAGCGTCTACGGAGCGCGCGTCTCGCTGCTCGTCGGCCTGGTCTCGACCGCGCTCGCGGTGATCTTCGGCGTCATCATCGGCGCGTCCGCCGGGTTCTACGGCGGGGCCATCGACACGATCCTGGCCCGCTTCATGGACGTGACGCTGTCCTTCCCGTACCTGCTGTTCGCCCTCGCGCTCGCGGCGGCGTTTGGCGCCAGCACCCCGTTGACGATCTTCGTCATCACCTTCTTCTCGTTCGCCTCGATCGGCCGGATCGTCCGAGGACAGGTGCTGCAGATCAAGGAGCGGGAGTTCATCGAGGCGGCCAAGTCACTGGGCGCGGGCAGCGTGCGGACGATGTTCGTCGACGTGATCCCCAACCTGGTCGCCCCGGTGACCGTGCTCGGATCCATGACCATCCCCACGGCGATCATCTTCGAGTCGACGCTGTCCTTCCTCGGCGCGGGCTCCGACCCCCGCACGCCGACCTGGGGCAACATGCTGTCCGACGCCACCCAGAGCTACACGGTCGCCTGGTGGACCCTGTTCATCCCGGCGGCACTCCTCCTGATCACCACCCTGGCGTTCAACATTCTCGGCGACGCCGTCCGAGACGCGCTGGACCCCCGGTCGGAGCGGCTATTCGCGGCCCAGAAGGCCAATCGGAAGAAGAAGTAGGGGACCACCGACATGCTTCGTTTCCTGATCCGGCGGATCCTCTTCGGGGTGCTGGTCCTGTGGATCGTCACCACCGGCGTCTTCATCCTGTTCTTCGCCACCTCCAAGGACCCGGCGGCCCGCTTCGCCGGCAAGTCCGCGACCCCGGACACGCTCGCGCTGGTCCGGCACCGGCTGGGTCTGGACGACCCCCTGCCGGTGCAGTACTGGCACTTCGTCCAGCGGCTGCTCCACGGCGACCTCGGCTACTCCTTCACCACCCAGGCCCCGGTCACCAGCATGATCAAGGACGCGCTGCCGGCCAGCCTGTCCCTGATCCTGGGTGCGGCCGTGCTGTGGCTGGCGGCCGGCATCGTCGCCGGCGTCATCAGCGCCACCCGGGCGCGCACCCTTCTCGACCGCGGCATCACCTTGGCGGTGCTCATCGGGATCTCGATGCCGGCGTTCATCGTCGGCCTGACCCTGTCCTACGTCCTCGCCGTCAAGGTGCAGATCTTCCCGCAGACCGGCTTCGTCCCGATCCAGGACAACCCGGTGCAGTGGTTCCAGCACCTGATCCTCCCCTGGGTCACGCTGGCGTTGCTGCAGTCGGCCATCTACACCCGGCTGACCCGCGGTTCGCTGCTGGACGTGCTCGGTGAGGACTACATCCGCACCGCCCGCGCCAAGGGCATGCCGGAACGCCGGGTGATCTACCGGCACGGCCTGCGGTCGGCGCTGACCCCCGTCGTGACGCAGGCGGGCGTCGACATCGGCGTCCTGATCGGCGGCACGCTCGTCACCGAGAGCGTGTTCGGCCTGCAGGGCATCGGCCAGCTGACCGTGCAGTCGCTCACCAACGGCGACCTGCCGGTCATCATGGCCGTCGTGCTGATCGCCGCGTTCTTCGTGGTGCTCGGCAACCTCGTCGTCGACGTCGCCTACTCCTTCCTCGACCCGCGCGTACGGCTCTCCTGACGCGCGCCTGACATCGAACGGCCGGCCGTCCCCGCGGGGACGGCCGGCCGTTCGCGTTCCCCTAGGCTGTGGCCGTGTCATACGCGTCGGATCTGCGGCTGGTCCTCAACGGCCGGGACTTCCGCCGCCTCTTCGCGACGCGGCTCGTCTCCGCGCTCTCGGACGGCGTGTTCCAGGTGGGCGTCGCGGGATATGTGCTGTTCTCCCCGGAGCAGGAGGCGACCGCCGCCGAGGCGGCGGCAACCGCGGCCGTGCTGCTGCTGCCCTACTCCGTGCTCGGGCCGTTCGCCGGGGTCTTCATCGACCGGTGGCGCCGACGTCAGATCCTCGTCTACGCCCCGCTGATCCGCGCCGTCGCGCTGGTCTGCACGGCGGCGCTTCTCGTGTACGGCCACGGCGGGGCGCCGTTCCTGCTGGCCGCGCTGGTCGTGCTCGGCGTCAACCGGTTCTTCCTGTCCGCGCTGTCGGCCGGGCTGCCCCACGTCGTGGGCCGGGACGAGCTGATCACCGCGAACGCCGTGTCGGTGACCTCCGGGACGATGGCGGCGTTCGCCGGCGCGGGTGTCGGCTACCTGCTGCGGCTCGTGTTCGGCGCGGACCGGCACGGCACCGCGCTCGTCCTGGTCTCCGCCGCCGTCGCGTACGTCGTGACGTCCGCCATCGCCACGACGCTCGGCCGCGACCTGCTAGGTCCCGAGCTACGCGTGGCCCGCCCGGAGACCCGGGAGGCGGTACGCCGCGTGCTGCGCGGGCTCGCCGACGGCGCACGGCACGTGCGCGAGCGCCGCTCGGCCGCCTTGGCGCTGGGTGCGATCGGCGTCCACCGCTTCCTGTACGGCATCACGACGATCATGACGGTGCTGCTGTTCCGCAACTACTTCACCGACAGCGCCCAGGCGGGCATGGGCGGGTTCGCGCTCGCCGTCGTCGTGTCCGGCGTCGGCTACTTCCTGGCCGCGGTGATCACCCCGATCGTCACCGAACGGATCCGCAAGGAGGTCTGGATCACCGCCCAGCTCGCCTTCGCGGCCGTGGCCGAGGTGGCCCTGGCGGCGCCGTTCTCCCCGGTGCCGTTCATCGTGGGCGGGTTCGTCCTCGGCATCGCCGCCCAGGGCGTCAAGCTCTGCGTGGACACGATCGTGCAGACGACCATCGCGGACGCCTACCGCGGCCGGGTGTTCTCCTTCTACGACATGATCTTCAACGGCCTGTACGTCGCGGGGTTCGCGGTGGCGGCGGCCATCCTGCCCCCGACCGGCAAGTCGTACGCGGCGCTGGCGGTGATCGGTTGCGGCTACGCCCTCGGGGCGGCCGGTTACTGGCTCGGCGCGAAGAACACCCGCGCCGAAGTGCTCTCGGTCTGATCAGACCGCGGCGGCGACCATCGCGGTGGTGATCTGGCCGAGGTCGGCGGGTGTGGTGACGTACGGCGGCATCGTGTAGATGAGATCGCGGAACGGCCGCAGCCACACGCCGTGGCGCATGGAGACCTCCTGGACCGCGGCCACGTCCACCGGGTCGACGGTCTGGATCACACCGATCGCGCCGAGCACCCGGACATCGCGCACCCCGGGCAGGCCGCGCGCCGGCTCCAGACCCTCCGCCAGACCCTTCTCGATCGCGGCGACCTCGGCACGCCAGTCGCGCTCCCCCAGCAGGCGGATCGACGCGACCGCGACCGCGCAGGCGAGCGGGTTGGCCATGTAGGTCGGACCGTGCATGAGCACGCCGGCCTCCCCTTCGGAGATCCCCCGCGCGACCCGGTCGGTGCACAGCGTCGCGGCCAGGGTGAGGTACCCGCCGGTGAGGGCCTTGCCCACGCACATGATGTCGGGCGCCACGTCCGCGTGCTCACAGCCGAAGAACGTCCCGGTGCGGCCGAACCCGGTGGCGATCTCATCGAGGATCAGGAGCACGTCGTGCTCGTCGGCGAGCGAGCGCAGCAGCCGCAGCCACTCGGGATCGTAGAACCGCATGCCGCCTGCGCCCTGGACGACGGGCTCCACGATGATCGCGGCGAGCTCGTGCGCGTGCGCGCCGACGAGGCGTTCGAGCTCCGCGGCGTACTCGGGCTCGTACGCCGCGGGCGGCATCGGGGCGAACACATGCCGGGGCAGCAGGTCGGTGAACAGGTGATGCATGCCGCCGACCGGGTCGCACACCGACATCGCCCCGAAGGTGTCACCGTGGTAGCCGCCGCGCACGGTGAGCAGCCGCGACTTGCCAGTACGGCCACGGGATCGCTGATACTGCAGAGCCATCTTGATCGCCACGTCCACCGACACCGATCCGGAGTCGGCGAAGAACACCTTCGTGAGCGGCTCGGGCGTGAGGTCCACCAGCAGCCGCGCCAGGTCCACCGCGAGCGGATGGGTGAGCCCGCCGAACATCACGTGCGCCATGTCCGCCAGCTGCGCGGTCACGGCGGCGTCCAGCACGGGGTGACGGTAACCGTGGATCGCCGCCCACCAGGACGCCATGCCGTCGATCAGCTCACGGCCGTCGGCCAGCGTCAGGCGTACGCCGCGCGCCGACACGACCGGATGCACCGGTGTCGTGGCCGGCATGGGGGAGTACGGATGCCAGATGTGGTCGCGGTCGAAGGCGAGCAGTTCGTCTGCTGACATGCGTCCCCCTGAGGTCGGCGGTGGTCAGGCCTGGTTCTGCCACCACTCCTGGAGCGCCTTGGCGGCGGCGTCCTTGCCGATCATCCCCTGGTCCAGGCGCAGCTCGAGCAGGAACTTGTAGGCCTTTCCGACGGCCGGTCCGGGCCCCATGCCGAGGATCCGCTGGATGTCGTTCCCGTCGAGCTCGGGCCGGATCTTGGCCAGCTCCTCCTCCTGCTCCAACCGGGCGATCCGCCGCTCCAGGTCGTCGTAGGTGCGGGCCAGCGCCGCGGCCTTGCGCTTGTTGCGCGTGGTGCAGTCGGCCCGCGTCAGCTTGTGCAGCCGGGAGAGCAGGTGCCCGCCGTCACGGATGTAGCGGCGCACCGCCGAGTCGGTCCACTCGCCCGTGCCGTACCCGTGGAACCGCAGGTGCAGCTCGACCAGCCGGGACACGTCCGCGACGACGTCCTTGGGGTATCGCAGCGCGGAGAGCCGCGCCTTGGTCATGGAGGCCCCGACGACCTCGTGGTGGTGGAACGTCACCCGGCCGCCCTCGACGAACGACCGCGTCTTCGGCTTGCCGATGTCGTGCAGCAGGGCGGCCAGCCGCAGGACCAGGTCCGGGCCGTCCTCCTCCTGGGCGATCGCCTGTTCGAGCACGGTCAGCGAGTGCTCGTACACGTCCTTGTGCCGGTGGTGCTCGTCGATCTCCAGCCGGAGCTTGGGCAGCTCGGGCAGCACCTGCGCGGCCAGGCCGGTGTCGACCAGGAGCGCGAGACCCTCGCGCGGCTGAGCGCCCATCAGCAGCTTCGACAGCTCGTCGCGGACCCGCTCGGCAGACACGATCTCGATGCGGCCGGCCATCGCGGTCATCGCCTCGACGACCGCCGGGTCGAGGGAGAAACCGAGCTGAGAGGAGAACCGCGCGGCTCGGAGCATCCGCAGCGGATCGTCGCCGAAGGAGTCCTCCGGACGTCCGGGGGTGCGGATCAGCTTGGCGCGCAGGTCGACCAGTCCGCCGTACGGGTCGACGAACTCGTGCCCCGGCAGCCGCGCGGCCATGGCGTTCACCGCGAAGTCACGGCGCGCGAGGTCGTCCTGCAGGGAGGTGCCGTACGCGACCTCCGGCTTACGGGACTTTCGGTCATAGGACTCGCTGCGGTAGGTCGTGATCTCGATCTGGTGATCGCCCTTGCGCAGCCCGACCGTGCCGAACTCGATCCCGATCGTCCAGACGGCGTCCGCCCAGCCGTCAACGATCTCCAGGATGCGTTCGGGGTGCGCGTCGGTGGTGAAGTCGAGGTCGCTGACCGGACGCCCGAGCAGGGCGTCGCGCACCGGACCGCCGACGAGCGCGAGCTCATGGCCCGCCGAGGCGAACACCCGGCCGAGGTCGTCGGCGACTGGGGTCACGCGGCTGAGCAGCTCGGCGATGGCGGCGTGGTGGTCAGAGGTCAGTTCGTTCGGCACGGCAATCGAGCGTAGGTCCTCGCAGGTGACAGGCAAAACGCGAATCGCGTGACTGTTGATCCTCAATTGTCGCGAAATCCAGGTACGGTCGGGGACCGAGGTCACAGACACGAGTATGACGATGATCCCGCCCGAGGACATCACCGTGCTCGCCGGAGCGGCCCGGACAAGGTCCCCCGAAATCGTCCGGAGCAATGACTGATTACGCATGACTGGCTACTACGATTGCCGCCGTGTCCCGCCCGCATAGCCGCCGACGGCTCGCCGGCCCGCCCGGCCCTCATCACGAGGAGACGTCGGCGGGCGGCCTGGTCGTCGACATCGCGGGCTCCGCGCGAGCGGCACTGATCGCCCGGTACGGCCGCGAAGGCCGGCTCCGGTGGTCACTGCCCAAGGGACACATCGAAGGCGAGGAGACGATCGAGGAGGCGGCGGTGCGCGAGGTGGAAGAGGAGACCGGCATCCGCGGCCGGATCGTCGCCCCTCTCGGCGCCATCGACTACTGGTTCTCCGCCGATCGCCGGCGCATACACAAGACGGTGCACCACCATCTGCTGCTCGCCACCGGCGGTGTCCTTTCCGACGCCGACCTGGAGGTCGCGGAGGTCGCGTGGTTCCCCCTCGACGAGGTG
Organism: Actinoallomurus sp.; assembly: GCA_025964685.1. Lineage (GTDB taxonomy): Bacteria > Actinomycetota > Actinomycetes > Streptosporangiales > Streptosporangiaceae > Actinoallomurus. Next base: position 9,834 of record JAOPYG010000295.1, read on the forward strand.
GCCGGCCGTCTCGCCCACGCGGACGAGCGACGGCTCGTCACCGCCGTACCCCAACTCCTCGCGGGCGTCACGTGAAACGACTCCTCGCCCTGGTCATACCCCTGCTGCTCTGCGGAGGGCCGGCCCTCGCCGCGACACCGTCCCCACCGCACGGCCACGCCCAGCAGACGGCCCGCGCCTCGCGCGCCCGTGTCTCGCGCGCCCGCGCGCCCGCGCCGAAGCCGCCCGTCGCGGTCACGCTGAGCTCGATCCTTCCCCGCGGATACCTGAAGGCGAACTCCACACTGCGCGTCCACGGCCGGCTGACCAACCAGTCCGAGACGGCCTACCAGCGGGTGTCGGTACAACTTCGCTTCAGCTCCCAGGCGATGACGAGCCGGGGCCAGGTGGAGACCTACGGCGATGACAAGGGCCTGGAGCCGCCGCAGGGCGGCCTGCCCCGCGTGATCTCCACGACCCTGCAGTCCGGCGGCCAGCAGGCCTGGGCGCTGTCGATCCCGGTCCGCCAGATGAACCTCCAGGCGTTCGGCGTCTATCCGATCTCGGTCGAGGCACGCAGCTCCACCGGTGTCCTCCTGGGCCACCAGCGCACGTTCGTCACCTACTACCCGACCGGCACTCCCGCGCAGAAGACCAAGGTCGCGTGGGTGTGGCCGGTGGTCGACCAGCCGCACCGCGCCGATGACTCGACGTTCGTCGACGACCACCTCGAACGCCAGCTCGGCTCCGGCGGACGGCTGTCCAACCTGGTCACCGCGGCCGCCCGTACGAGCACGCCGGTGAGCTGGCTGATCGACCCCAGCCTCGTCGACGACGCGACCCAGATGGGCGACACCGACGGCTACACGATGAAAAAGGGCGTCAAACGCCCGCAGAGCGTGGCGGCGAACGACTGGCTCACGGCCCTGCACTCCGCGGTCACCACCGGCGACCGGCTCATCGCCACGCCGTACGCCGATCCCGACGTGATGGCCCTCGCGCAACACCGGATGAGCGGCGACGTGAAGCTGGCCACGCAGCAGGGCACGCACACGCTCGCCGACGCGCGGCTGGGCGGTGCCACCGCCTCGGTGACGGTGCCACCGGACGGCCTCGCCGACCAGGCGACACTGTCGGCTCTCGTCGCGAGCGGCTCCCGCACGATCGTGCTGAGCAGCGCGATCATGCCGGACTCCCGGTTCGAGACGTTCACCCCGGACCCGGTGGTGAACAAGAAGGTCTCCGGCACCGGCGTCAAGCTCGTCGCCTACGACGACACCCTGTACAAGATCCTCGACACCGACACCCAGGAACCCGGCGGCACCCTCCTCGGCGAGCAGCGATTCCTGGCCGAGACGGCCATGATCACCGGTGAGCGGCCCCAGCAGTCCCGCACGGTGGTAATCACGCCGCCGCGCCGCTGGAACCCCAGCTCGGCCTTTGCCAAAGCCGTGCTGACCTACACCGCCAAGGCGCCCTGGCTCCAGGCGGTGCCGCTCAGCGCCGCCGAAACCGTGCGCCCCGCCGGCCGCGTGTTCCAGCCGCAGAAGGGCAGCCCCGGGCTGAGCAAGAACTACCTGCGGCGGGCCAAGGACCTCAGCACGGACATCCGCCAGTTCACCTCGATCTTCGTGCCGCCCGCCAGCGACTTCACGCTGGGCATCCCCCGCATCGAGTCCTCGGCGTGGAACGGCCAGTCGCGCCACGGCAGCGACCTGCGGGGGACCATCGAGGACGAGCTCACAGCCGCCTCCAACAAGGTCAAGGTGCTCAACGACGGCGTCACCCTGGTCGGCAAGTCGGGCCGCATCCCGATCACGATCTCCAATGGGCTCGACCGCGGCACCGTGACGGTCAAGCTGCACGCCTACTCGCAGAACAAGACGCGCCTGCGCGTCGACAGCGTCGACCGCACGCTCGTCCTCGAACACGGGCACAAGGATCAGGTCACCCTCCACATGCAGGCGTCCGCCAACGGCATCGCCTACGTGAACCTCGAACTCCTGGATCCGCACGGCCACGCACTCGGCGGCCCACACGTGCTCCACGTACGCGCCACCGGTTACGGTCGAACCGCACTGCTCATCACGGGCATCTCACTTGCCGTACTCTTCGTCGGCGTCGGCATTCGCGTCGTACGCCGCAGAGCCGAGCGAGCGGGGGAATCCGTTGAGTGACCTGGAGCCGGGCACGTCCGACATAGCGGGCACCATCCCGGACATCCCAGTGGTCGAGCCCGATGTAGAGACCGCCGAGATCGACGCCTCGCGTTCACGCGGCGTCAGCGGACTGCTGAAGTCCAGCGCCGTCATGGCGGTGGGCACCGTGGCGTCGCGGCTGCTCGGGTTCGTGCGCAACGCCGTCATCGTGATCGCACTGGGCACCGGCCCGCTCGGCGACGTCTACAACGTCGCGAACACCTTCCCGAACGTCGTGTACGACCTGTTGCTGGGCGGCATCCTCACCGCGGTCCACGTCCCGATGCTCGTACGCGCGCTGGAGAAGGACCGCGCGTACGGCGAGGAGTATGAAGCACGGCTGCTGACCATCGTGCTCGGCGGCCTGCTGGCCCTCACCGCGATCGCGATGTTCTGCGCGCCGCTGCTCGTCGACCTGTACGCCAGCGGTTTCACGCCCGACCAGCACAAGCTGGCGGTGATCTTCGCGCTGTTCTTCCTGCCGCAGATCTTCTTCTACGGCGTCGGCGCGCTGGCCGGCGCATCGCTGAACGCCCGCGGCAGCTTCGCCGCGCCGATGTGGACGCCGGTGCTGAACAGCGTGGTCGTCATCATCGTCGGCGGCGCCTTCCTGATCATCGCCGGCCCCGGCGTCTCGCCGTCGAGCATCAGCAGCGGTGAGATCGGCCTGCTCGCCGGCGGCACCACCCTCGGCATCATCGTGCAGACGATCGCCATGTGGCCGTCGCTGCGTAAGGTCGGCTTCCGGTATCGCCCCCGCTTCGACTTCCGCCGCGAGGAGCTCGCTCCGGTCGGCGGCATGGCGCTGTGGACCCTGCTGTACGTCGCGATCATGCAGATCGGCTTCGTGGTCAACACCAACATCGCCGTGCGCGCCGGTAAGCACGGTGTGAAGGAACATCTCGGGTACGGCGTCGGCCTCACGCCGTGGACCAACGCCTACCTGCTGTTCCAGCTCCCCTACGCGCTCGTCGGCGTCTCGGTGATGACGGCGCTCCTGCCGCGGATGAGCCGGCACGCCTCCGAGGAGCGCTTCGACCTGGTCCGCCAGGACCTCTCCGCTGGCCTGAACCTCTCCTCGGTGATCATCGTGCCGTCGGCGGCGCTGCTGTTCGCGCTCAGTCCGGAAATGGTCACGGCGTTCTTCTCGCACGGCTCCACCGGTGTGGCCGACGGTTTGATGATCGCCAACGTGGTGCAGGCGTTCGCCCTCGCCCTGGTGCCGTTCGCGATCTTCCAGTTGTTCCTGCGGGTCTTCTACGCTCTGGCCGACACGCGGACACCGGCGCTGATCGCGATCGGCAACATCGCGATCAGCATCACGCTCGCCCTCATCGGCTACGCCATCCTGCCCACCGACATGATCGTGGAGGGCATCGCGATCGCGCTCGGCATCTCGTGGGCGACCGGATGTGTGGTGGCCGCGCTCATCCTCCGCCGGAAACTCGCCGGCCTGGGCGCGCGACACCTGGTGCGCACCCACATCAAGATCGCTGTCGCGACCGTGCCCGCGCTCGTGTTCGCTCTCGCAGTTCACGAAGTCTTCGTGAAACTTTTCTATTATCAGCTGATCACTTCGGTGGCGGCACTGGCCGTTGGTGGCGCCGGGGCTGCTGTGCTGTATGTGCTGGTTGCGCGCAAACTACGCATATCCGAGGTGGAAACACTCGCCGGAACCCTGATGCGTAGGTTGCCCGGACGTGTCTCGAGTTAGGAGAGGGTGCCCGTATGGTGGGAGAGCGCATCCGTCTACGGGTAGTAACCCAGAGACGCTCCTCGAGCGTCCTACCATCGGGCGGAGTCGTGCATTACACCGCCCACGAGGCATCGAGGGAGGGTCGAAGGCGTAAGGGAGCCACGGCACACATGGGACGCGATTACCTGCGCCGGACGCCGCGTTGAGCACGTCCGTCATCGAACCCGGGACCCGCCTGGCCGGTCGTTACCGTCTGGACGACCGCGTCAGCGAAGCGGGCGGTTCCACGTTCTGGAAAGCGACGGACGAGATCCTCGCCCGCCCCGTCGCGGTACTCACCTTCGCCCCGGGCTTTCCCCGGGTACACGAGGTGGTCACCGCGGCCCGCGCCGCCAGCCGGCTCACCGATCCGCGCCTCACCCAGGTGTTCGACGCCGACGACAGCGGCGAACGCGCCTACGTCGTCAGCGAGTGGGTCACCGGTGAGACCCTGGAGGACCTGCTCGCCGAAGGGCCGATGGAGCCCGGCCGAGCCGCCGCGTTCCTGCTGGAGGCCGCCGAGGCACTCGCGTCGGCGCACAGCGCGGGCCAGGCCCACCTGTGCATCACGCCGCACAACCTCGTATGGACCAGCGGCGGCACCGTCAAGGTCACCGGCCTCGGCGTCGAAGCCGTGCTCGCCGGGTCCACCTCAGACGCGCCGGCCGCCGAAGACACCCAGGGACTCGGCCAGCTGCTGTACGCCGCGCTCACCGCGCACTGGTGCGGCGCCGAGGGCACGCAGCTCCGGGTCGCCCCGACCGGTCCCGACGGACGCCCGGTTCCTCCAGGGCAACTGCGGCCCGGCATCTCGCGCGACCTCGACGAGATCGTCTGCCGGTCGCTGCACATCCCGACGGCGGGTGCGCAGGAGCCGCTGAGCGCTCCGGCGGCGTTGGTCGGCGCCCTGAGCAAGGTGCCACGGTCTCCGTTGCCCTTCGTGCCGCTGACGGGCTCCACGCCCCCCGCTGTGGTCGCGCGACCGGACAATCCACGTGACGGACGGCGCAACAGCACGACGACCTCACCGGTCGATCCGCTGTCGCGGACCGTGCCCGACCCCCCGCATGCGCCCACTCAGTCCACGTCCCGGCCCTCCCGATCGTCCGGGTCCTCCGGGTCCTCGCGCTCGACGTCGGTCCGGCACGCCACCGAGGGCGGTGGCCCGATCAGCCGGCCCCTGCTCGCGGCCATCGCGGTCGGCGTCCTGCTCCTCGTGGCCATCGGAGGCTGGGGTCTGTCCCGGATGGGCGGCGGTGGGGGCGGCGACTCCAAGCAGAAGGCCGGCACGAAGACCAGTTCGGCCGCAAAGCCGGCCGTCCAGGAGCTCACCCCGGCGAACGTGCTCCCCTACAACCGCCCACCGCACCCGGATGACACGGCGTCCGTCGACCTCGACAAGGTCATCGACGCCAACAAGTCGAGCGCCTGGACCACGCAGCACTACAATTCGGCCGACTTCGGCAAGCTGAGGAAGGGCATCGGGTTGGTCATCGACATGGGCAAGACCGTGACGGTCTCCAAGGTCAAGGTGACGATGCCCTCCGCCAGCCAGAACGGCACGGTCGAGCTCCACATCGGCGACTCCCAGGGGTCGGGCGCTCAGCAGACCGACAGCGGCGGAGCGAGCGGCACGTTCGACCTCGACGGCAAGCAGGCCAGGGGCCGTTACGTCACCCTTTGGTTCACCAAGTTGCCCAACATCGGCGAGTTCCGGGCCACCGTACGCGACGTCGCGGTGGAGGGAACGGGCTGATTCCGTCACAACGGGCATGATGGTGCGCAGACGGCTACCATCGGGGGCGTGCTGATGGCCCCCCGAGACGGAGAACCCGGTAGACATCGGTCGGTGGCGTGCTCGCCAGACCGCTTTCGTACCGGAACGGGGCACCCGGGCCGGGCCCGGCACACGTTCGGCGATGCCGCTTGCGACGGGACGGGCTGACGGACTATGGCGATCATGCGGGGGGGACGCTCGATCGAGGCCGCTCCGGACAAGGAACTGCTGAGACGGCACGCCGACGGGGACCCGGACGCGTTCTCAGAGCTCGTACACCGCCACCGCGACCGGATGTGGGCCGTGGCGCTGCGCACACTGGGCGACCAGGAAGAGGCCGCGGACGCGTTGCAGGAGGCGTTCCTGTCGGCTTACCGGGCGGCCGGGAGGTTCCGCGGCGACGCGGCGGTGACGACCTGGCTGCACCGCATCGTCGTCAACGCCTGCCTTGACCGGCTGCGCCGGCGCGCCATCCGGCCGGTCGTGCCGATGGGCGACGACGCGACGCTCGACTCCGTCGCGCCCAAGAACCTCGATCCGACATCGGCGCACGAGCTGTCGCTGGACGTGAGCCAGGCGCTCCAGCGCATACCCTTCGAGCAACGGGCGGCTCTCGTCCTCGTCGACATGATGGGCTACGCCGTCGATGACGCGGCAAAGGTCCTGGATGTCCCACCGGGCACGATCAAAAGCCGGTGCGCACGCGGTCGAGCACGGCTCGCACCACTTCTTGGTCACCTACGGAACCAGGGAGGCGGCCCGACCGTCGAATCTGCGGAGGAAGGAGGTGGCAAGACCGCGTGACTGCCGCACACCTTGATTACGAAGCGCTGGCCGACTTCGCCGAGGGGATTCTCGACGACGCCACGGCCACATCCACAGAAGAGCACCTGGCGCACTGCGACGACTGCCGCCGGCGCGCCGCCGATGTGGCGGAGGTCTCCCGCGTTCTCGCGCGGGCGCCGATGCCGCCGATGCCCGCTCATCTCGTCGACCGGCTCGACGCGGCACTCGCCGCCGAGGCCGCCTCGCACTCACCCGTACACCGGCACCACCGCCGGTTCCAGTTCATCGCCGCGGCTGCCGCCGCGGTCGTCCTCGTGGGCGGCGGAGCCGCCGCCGTCCGTACCGTCATGGACGACGGCGACTCCAGCAACGTGACCGGCACCCAGCCGCCGATGGCCGATCGGACGGCCTCTACGGCGCCGGGCATCCTGGCCGCACCCCATGTGCCGTTCACGCTCGTGCGGACCGGCACGAAGTACACCTCGGCCGCGCTGGATTCCCAGGTCGCCGGTGCGATGTCGAAGTCCACCGTCGGCGGCAACCACGCGATGAGTGCCGCGAGCGACATACTCGGCGCCTGCGTGGCCCGGGTGAGCGGTGGAAAGCCACCGCTGCTGGTCGACGCGGCCACGTACGAAGGCCGTACGGCCACGGTCATCGCGCTGCCCGGTCCCGACACCGCACATGCGGACGTCTGGGTGGTGGGAGAGAGGTGCTCGGGCTCGGACAGCGACGTGCTGGTCCGCCGGCAGGTCTCCCGCTGATCGGTCGTTTCGCGCACCGGTCTGCCCGTCGTCGGGCAGGCCGGTTCTCGTTTTGGCCGGTCTTCGCGCCGATGGACGGCGCGGGAATCGCGGCGGCCTAGGATCGGTTTATCCGACTGCGAAGCAAATGGATCGACAGGCTTCGCCGACAAGATCAGAGAGAGGCGCGACTGTGAGCGACGTGCGTAACGTGATCATCATCGGGTCGGGGCCTGCGGGCTACACGGCCGCGATCTACGCCGCCCGTGGTGACCTCAAGCCGCTGGTCTTCGAAGGATCCGTGACCGCCGGTGGCGCGCTGATGAACACCACCGAGGTGGAGAACTTCCCCGGCTTCCCGGACGGCATCCAGGGCCCGGATCTCATGGACAACATGCGCAAGCAGGCCGAGCGCTTCGGTGCCGAGCTCGTGGCGGACGACGTCACCGAGGTGGACCTGACGGCGTCGCCGAAGGTCGTCAAGGTCGGCGACGAGACCCACCTCGCCCGCACGGTCGTCATCGCGACCGGGTCCAAGTACCGCGAGCTGGGGCTGCCCAACGAGAAGAAGCTGGCCGGCCGCGGCGTCTCCTGGTGTGCGACCTGTGACGGGTTCTTCTTCCGCGAGAAGCGAATCGCCGTGGTCGGCGGTGGCGACTCCGCGCTCGAAGAGGCGATCTTCCTGAGCCGCTTCGGCAGTAAGGTCACCGTCATCCACCGACGCGATCGGCTGCGCGCCAGCAAGATCATGCAGGACCGCGCGATCGCGAACGACAAGATCGAGTTCCTCTGGGACTCCGAGGTGGCCGACGTCCTAGGTGAGGACCGCGTGACCGGGGTACAGGTCCGCAACCTCAAGACCGGCGAGGAGAGCACGCTGGAGATCGACGGCCTGTTCATCGCGATCGGACACGATCCGCGTACGGAGCTGTTCGAGGGCCAGCTCGACCTCGACGACGAGGGCTACCTCGTCGTCCAGGCGCCGACGACCGAGACGAAACTGCCCGGCGTGTTCGGCGCGGGCGACGTGGTCGACCATCGATACCGTCAAGCCATCACGGCCGCGGGCACCGGGTCGGCGGCGGCACTCGACGCAGAGCGCTGGCTGCAGACCGAGGGCACGGCCGAGCTCACCCGCCAGCCCGAGGCGGAAGTACAGCCGCAGCAGGCGTGAGCCCCGTAATTCCGTAGCACGAGTGAGGAGATTCCGTGGCATCCAAGGCTGTCACCGACGCCGACTTCGACGTCGAGGTGCTCAAGAGCGACAAGCCTGTCGTGGTGGACTTCTGGGCCGAGTGGTGCGGTCCGTGCCGGCAGGTGAGCCCGATCCTCGACGAGATCGCCGCGGAGCACGCCGACAAGCTTTCCGTAGTAAAGATCAACATCGATGAGAACCCTCAGGTGCCGGCGACGTACGGCATCATGAAGATCCCGACGCTGAACGTCTTCCAGGACGGCGAGGTCGTCAAGCAGATCATCGGAGCCAAGCCGAAGGCCGCTCTTCTGAAGGATCTCGCCGAGTTCATTTGAGCCACCCGCCCTCCCGCGGTCTGGTCAGCGCCGGCCTCACGTCTCTGACGTGGGGTCGGCGCTGTTTTGTGCCCTCTGACCTGGCGGAACTCTTGAGAGGGTCACTGGCGCACGAACGGCCCGAGGTTGGTGTGAAGGGTTAAAGGTGGGGGCTGAGTGGCTCATGTGACCTCTGGGGTGGTGAAACGGCGCTTCTGGGGGCTGGGGTGGGAGCGCAAGCTGCGAGGCCTTTGTCGATCTTCGAAATCAGCGGCGTGTCGGCTTGCGGTGGGCCTTGGATCGCTGTGCTGGACGGGTTTTGAGCTCCGCTGCCGTACGCGGGTCGGCGGAGGCGCCTTCGGGTGACATCGAGCCGAGGAGGCGTTCGAGTGCGACCTCGACGTCCTCGCGCCAGGAGACGGGCGGACTTGAGCTCCAGCGCCTCGCGGACGAGTCCTGAGTCGTGGCGTCCGGCGTCGCGGTCGTACCGGGCGTCGTCAGACGGGGCGGAGTGCGCCTTCGGGTGACATCGACCCGAGGAGGCGTTCGAGTGCGACCTCGACGTCCTCGCGCCAGGAGACGGGCGGACTTGTGCTCCAGCGCCTCGCGGACGAGACGTGGGTCGTGGCGTCCGGCGTCGCGGACGTACCGGGCGTCGTCAGACGGGGCGGAGTGCGCCTTCGGGTGACTTCGACCCGAGGAGGCGTTCGAGTGCGACCTCGACGTCCTCGCGCCAGGAGACGGCGGACTTGAGCTCCAGCCGAAGGCGGGGGAACCGGTGGTGCGGCCGCACGGTCTTGAAGCCGACCGCGAGCATGTACTCCGCCGGCATCACACAGCCGGGCTTCTCCCACTTCAGATCACCGAACGCCTCGATCGCCCGCAGCCCCCGCCGCGTCAGGTCCTTAGCGACGCCCTGAACGAGCATCCGCCCGAGCCCGCCCCCCTGAAACTCCGGGAGGATGTGCGCGGTCATCATCAGAGCCGCATCGGCACTGACCGGGCTGGTGGGGAACGCCACCGACCGCGGAACGTACAGTGGCGGCGCGTACATCACGAATCCCGCCGGGACACTGTCGACGTAGATGAGCTTGCCGCAGCTCCCCCATTCGAGGAGCGTGGAGGAAATCCAGGCTTCCTTCTCCAGGGCGGGGTCGCCGGCATCCTCGGCCCGCTGCATGCTCACGGGATCGAGCTCCCAGAAGACACACTTACGACAACGGGTCGGGAGATCCTCGAGATTGTCGAGCGTGATATTGACCAGACGACGCGACACCGGCCAGCCCCCTTCTTGGGCGGAGCGCCTTCATCATCAGGACCTATTCCCGCTCCAGGAAGATCTTAGAGCTTGTTCTCGAACTCTGCCCTCAGGTAACAGCCGCCCGCCCGTCCCCGTACGCCTCCTGGCCGCCTGGGGGCATCCCTGATGCGGGGAGCGACGAACCATCGGCGGCGAGGGCCGGTCGGTGTACGGCGGCGCACTCGGCCCGCCGATGGTGACGCCTCCCGCGGCTGTCGGTCGGCCGCGCCATCACGGTCGCACCACGACAGGACGGGCGCTAAGCCGTTGCCGATGAGCACCACCTCGGACGAGGCGCCACGCCGGCGTTGCCGCCGGTGGCTCCGGCGACCGGTTAGGACAGGCCATCCGGCCATCTCCTACTACAACATCCACCCGGACGACCACGACCAGTCGCATACCTGAGCGTGCTCGGTCGGTTCGGAGGTCCGTCGTGGACCTGTCCGCGACGGATGGGCCGCGGACGGAAAGGCGGCCGCCGACCAGGCGGGGCTTTCCCACCGACCCCTGCACGTCCGGTTCACGTCCGACGCCGCGGGTGATGCCGCGGGTGATGTCCTTCAAGCGGCCGACATCAATGATCCAGAGCGCCGACCGACCAGCACGTCGGCCCGCGCCTGTTCGGTGCCGGATGCGTGATCGGACTGATGTGATGATGGCGTCCGCGTGTCTGCAGGCCGGTCCGTTTCACGTGAAACGGAGAACACCACTCCCTCGCACTGCCCGGCGCATGAGTGACACGAACCCGAGGTGATCTCGACTTCCGGCAGAGACGGTGCTGATCCGGGTCACGCAGGCGCAGGCCCACCGCCGCAGGACTCGCGGGGCTGCCCCATCAAGGCAAGCGCAGCGCCTATTTAGAGCGTCCGCCATACGTACCCGGGCGATCTCGGGTCACCTGCTGCGTTGCGCGGGAGTCCTGGGCACGAGGCGCGCGCTGCTGTTACTCGGTGGAGACCCTCAGCGCGGCGCGGGAGTCCTCGACCAACGCCCGCGCCTGGGCGACCGTTGCCGTCAGCGACTCGGCAGTCTCGCCCGGCCTCCCCAGCAGGCTACGGACGCGCGGGCCGAAGCCGGCCGGCGCGCCCGGCAGCATCTCGGCGACAGCCAGCGCGCCCTTCTCATTGAGACACCAACGCCGCTCTCGGGCGAACAGCGCCTGCACCAGCACGCCCACGGCCCGGGACAGACACAGCGAGACGTACAGCGTGTCCGCCCTGGCCGCACCCTTTGCCGCGGCACCGACCAGGAACTCCGCCTCCCAGGCTCCCGCCGCCAACGCCTCCCGCAACAGCTCCGGGTACGTCGCGGTGCGCCGTCGAAGGTCCGTCAGCTCTCCGGTCGGATCAGCCAGTACCTGACCGAGTGCCACCTCGCCCGCGTAGCACGGCGACCAGAATCCGAGCGGATGCCCCGCCTGCACGCCCACCTCGTACCGGCCCTCGCGGCAGTCGGCCCACACCTGCTCGACCCGGTCCAGATCCCGCAGGATCCAGTCCACGGCGGTGCCGTCGACCCGCAGCCACGCGCCGCCGTTCACCCAAGGCCCCCAGCCGCCTGGTCCGACCACGTCCACATCCGGTCCGGCCAGCGCGCGCAACGCGGTGAGGTCGAGGTCGCCGCGGTAGTAGACGCCGAGATCCCAGTCCGATTCCGGGCGGTGCTCTCCACGCGCCCGGCTGCCGCCGAGCAGCACCCCGACCACGCCCGGCACCCCCGCAAGGCGGTCGGCCATGTCCTCGATGATCACCTGCACGGAGTGAGTCTGGCAGTTGCCGAACGCCTCGGACCAGCTAGTTCCGCCCTGGCGTCCGCCAGGTGGTCATCGGACCCGGGGGCTCCTAGGCCGGGTGTCCCGCGGTAGAGGCTCCAAGCGCGCCGGATCAGGCAGTGGAGCGTGGTGATGGCACTGGCGAGTGCGATGAAGAATTCGACCGGGGCCTTGCGCCGCTCGGTGCAGCGGCGGAGCTTGCCGAAGTTGCTCATCCAGGAGTTCGTGCGCTCCACCACCCATCGTCTGCCGGTCTGGATGGAGGCCCTCGCGCCGCGCTGGGCGATCTGGCCGGTGATCCCTCTGGCCTGAAGGTCCTGGCGGACCATGCTGTAGTCGTTTCCGGCGTCCAGGCTCAGGCGCGGGTGCTCAGGCAGCGGTCCCAGAGCCGTTTGAAGCTCGGGGAAGCGGTCGAGGGTCACGGGCAGCAGCGTGTGTGCTGGGCGGCGCCAGGCCGGTGACCAACGGCATTCCGTCCCCGTCCATCAACTGTCCGGTCCGGTCAACGGGGGCTCTTGCCGGCGCGCTCGCCGCCGGACGGTGCCTCGGTGATGCAGCCGTCGGCGGACAGTCGGCCGAGTTCAAGCCCCATCATGCGGTCGTGGGCGGCGAGCACGAGCAGCCTGAGCGCCTCCATCACCCGGGCGACGAGCCATTCGTCGCGACGGCGCCGCTGCGTGGTGGCGGACCAGTCGCTGTCTGCGGCACGTTCGTATCCGCAGCCGAAGACCACGACCTGCAGGAGACGGTCGAAGACCACCTCGTCGCTGATGCGCGGGTTGTGGCAACCCCACGGATGATCGTCCTCACGTGCGGCGGCAGGGCGAGGAGCCGGTCCCGGATCGGGTTGAGAATGCATGACGGACGACAGACACGAACCCCTTGGCCGCAAACCGCCCTACCTACTGGCGGACGCTCTTAGAGAAGCCAAGTGCTCCGCCGGTCGCTGTTTCACGTGAAACGGACGGCTGGACGACCGCGCGTACGGGGCGCGATGCAGCATCTGAGCCATGAGGGAGAAGAGACCCGCAACCACCAATGGTGGTGACGAGGCGAGCGGTGACCAGATCCCCACTTCCAACGCCTGGGGGCCGTCAGCCGAGGGAGGAGCCGAGTCGCCACGGCGTAGCTCAAGCGCAGCCGGTCTCGTTTCACGTGAAACGAGACCGGCTTACTGACGGGTGGGAAGTCGGCGCTTCCACCGACTCAAGCCCCGGGTCCAGCCAAGGCACGTGGCGGGACCGCAGGCAGTGTGGAGAGAGTGGGCCTACTCCGCCCGAGCGGCCGAGCGGCCGCCGGGAGTCATGGCGTCGATGATGCGCTCGAGGTCGTCGATCGAGCCGAACTCCACCACGATCTTGCCCTTGCGACGCCCCAGGTCGACGCTGACCTTCGTCTCGTAGCGTTCGGACAGTTCCGCCGCGAGCTCTTCGATGCGAGGGTTCACCGGCCTGTTGCCGGTCCTCCGCCGCACCGCCTGCTTGGTGTCGCCGCCCTCGCCCAGGGCGATGAGCTCCTCCACCGTCCGGACCGACAGGCCCTCAGCCACGATCCTGGCGGCCAGTTGCTCCTGCCGCTCCGTACTGTCGAGGCCGAGCAGCGCACGCGCGTGGCCGGCGCTCAGCACCCCCGCGGCGACGCGGCGTTGCACGGCCGGCGGCAGGTTGAGCAGGCGGAGCGTGTTGGTGATGTGCGGGCGGGAGCGGCCGATCCTGGTGGCCAGCTCCTCGTGCGTCGCGCCGAAGTCGTCCAGCAGCTGCTGATACGCGGCCGCCTCCTCCAGGGCGTTCAGCTGCTGCCGGTGGAGGTTCTCCATGAGGGCGTCGCGCAGCAGGTCGTCGTCGCCTGTCTCCCGCACGATGGCCGGGATCTTCTCGACGCCCGCGAGCTTGGAGGCGCGCAGCCGGCGCTCGCCCATGATGAGCTCGTAGCCGCCCGCCCGCAGTTCGCGTACGACGATCGGCTGCAGCAGGCCCACGATGCTGATCGACTCGGACAGCTCCTCAAGAGCCTCCTCGTCGAAGGTCTGACGGGGCTGCCGGGGGTTGGGGATGATCTCTTCGATGGGCAGCTCGGCGAAGTGCGCTCCCGCGACGAGCACCGGCCCCGGGGCAACGCCGTCAGCGACGGCCTCGTCTCGGGGGCCCATCTGCTGTTCGACCGGAGCCGTGGGAATGAGCGCGCCCAAGCCCTTGCCAAGGCCGCGTCGTTGCTGACTCACTTCGGTCCCTCCCCGATGCCCGGCTGCCGCCCTGGCTCATCCTCGCCGTTCACCTTACGTGCCGGGCCGGACTTCATTTACGCTCTTCCGCCCCGCGGTAGGCCATCTCCCGCGCCGCCTCGGTATAGGCGAGCGCCCCGCTCGAACCCGGGTCGTACGTCAGCACCGACTCGCCGTAGCTGGGCGCCTCCGAGACCCGCACACTGCGGGGGATGACCGTGCCCAGCACGAGGTCGCCGAAGTGGCTGCGCACCTCGTCGGCCACCTGGGCGGCCAGACGCGTACGGGCGTCGTACATCGTGAGCAGGATCGTCGACACGGCGAGGTTGGGGTTCAGGTGCTGCTTGACCAGATCGACCGTGTGCAGCAACTGGCTCAGGCCTTCGAGCGCGTAGTACTCGGTCTGGATCGGGATCAGAAGCTCATCCGCGCCCATCAAAGCGTTGACGGTCAGCAGCCCGAGGGATGGCGGGCAGTCGATGAGCACGTAGTCCAACTCGTCGGTGTTGTACGCGTCCAGCGCGCGACGCAGCCGTGACTCGCGGGCGACCATGGGGACCAGGTCGACCTCCGCCCCCGCCAGGTGGAGGGTCGCGGGCGCGCAGTACAGGTTGGGCAGCCCCTCGGCCGGCACGACGATGTCCTCGAACCGACCGCCTTCGAGGATCACGTGGTAAACGGACGGAATGTCGCTGTGGTGCTCGACGCCGAGGGCGGTCGAGGCGTTGCCCTGCGGGTCGAGGTCGACCACCAGCACACGGCAGTTGTGCATCGCGAGCGCCGCGGCCAGGTTGACCGCGCTCGTCGTCTTGCCGACGCCACCCTTCTGGTTGGCGATCGTGATGACGCGGCAGCGCGGTGGCCGGGGCCACTCCTTCTCGCCCCGTTTCCCCTGCACCCGCAGCGCCGCGGCAGCCGCCTGGGCTATCGGCTGGCTCGTTTCACGTGAAACCTCGGCGGCCTTGAGTGCCTCGCTTACCAACTTCGACTCCCCGTGTGCCGGATCACGCTGCGACGTCTCTTTAACAGGATCAGGAGCGGGCTCTGGAGGTGGACTCACCGAAGGACGCGTCGCACCCTGCAAAGGCCATCCCAAGCCGGTCGCATCTTGCGAAGGCGCCCGCGTTGCTCGGTCCGGCCAGCCCAATCCCTCTGTGGTGGTCAAGGACCGTCACCTCTTCCGTCCGTGCGCTCCACCGCGCCGACGCCCGCCTCGACGGGATCCAGACCGCTCCTTCGACGGCTGCGGGGCCGTCCCCGCAACCGCGCGAACTACCGTCGTCGGCGGGTCGACCTTACCGCGACCGACGTGGAGTACCTCTGCCACGCGAACCCCGAATTTCTCCAGAACGGGTCGTGCTTCGTCGAGCTCGGCCGCGGCGCGCTCACCCTTCATCGCCAGCAGCTCACCTTCCGGCCTCAGCAACGGCAATGCCCACCGCGCGAGTCGCTCGAGTGGCGCGACAGCCCGGGCGGTGACCACATCGGCGGCGTACTCGCCGACGACGTCCTCAGCACGCGCCCGCCGCACGGTCACGTGGGGGAGATCCAGCAGCGTGACGCACTCCTGCAGAAAGACGGTGCGCCGCAGGAGCGGCTCCAGCAGGGTGACGGAGATGTCCGTGCGCATGATCGCGAGCACGATGCCGGGCAGGCCTGCGCCGGAACCGACATCGATGACATCCGCCTCAGCCGGGATGAGTTCGGTGAGCACCGCGCAGTTGAGGACATGCCGGTCCCACAGACGCTCGACCTCGCGTGGACCGATGAGGCCCCGTTCCACACCAGGGCCGGCAAGGAACTCGGCATAGCGCTCGGCGACGGGGAGCGCGTCGCCGAAGACGTCATGAGCGATCGGCGGCGCAGGAAGTGAAGGCATAGGTCACAAACGCTCTGGAAGCGACTCTCGGGATGCTGTGGGGACTCCCACAATTACCGAATGCTTCCACACACGGGGGTCTCCGCGAACGCCGACCCGCCAACGCCGACCGCGCAGGCGCTCTCACCAGCGGCAACGCAAGGCAAGACGAAGCCGTGGGCCCAGATGCGCATATCCGCCAGGAGAGGGGTACCCCCTCGGGGGACGTTCCGTGGAAGGAGACGTAGCAATCATGGGTATCGGTTCAGCTCTGGTATTGATCGCACTCGGTGCGATCCTGGCGTTCGCCACGCATTTCCACGTCAGCGGGATCGACGTCCAGATGATCGGATGGATCCTCATGTTCGTGGGTGTCGTCATGCTGGTCATCACGCTTGCCTACACCCGTCCCCGGGCGCGGCGTCGGCGGCTCGTGTCGGACGTCGACGTCGTGGACGGGCAGGCTCAGCCCGGCGCGTACATGAGGCAGGTCGAGGACGAGCCGGTCGTGATGGACCCGGTCGACCCGGTGGACGCGGCGCCGCAGCCGCAGCCTCAGGTACGCCGGACCATCCACGAGCGCCGAGACATCCGGTGACGACCACAAAAAAACGGTCCCGCCACAGCGACTGTGGCGGGACCGTTCGTGGTGGTGCGTGCTACTCCGCGTAGATCACGACGTAGCGGCTGGGCTCTTCGCCCTCTGACTCGCTGCGGAGGCCGGCGGCGGCGACCGCGTCGTGGACGACCTTGCGCTCGAACGGCGTCATCGGCGCCAGCGGCTTGGGCTCGCCGGAGCGCTTGACCTCCTGGGCCGTCTCGCTGCCCAGCTGGGTGAGCTCGGCGCGGCGCCGCTCGCGGAAGCCGCCCACGTCGAGCATCAGCCGGCTGCGCTCGCCCGTCCTGCGGTGCACCGCCAGGCGGGTCAGCTCCTGGAGAGCCTCGAGCACCTCGCCCTTCTTGCCGATGAGCTCGTCGAGGGTGGCGCCGACGACCGACACCATCGCCCGCTCCCCCTCGACGTCCATGTCGATGTCGCCGTCGAGGTCGGCGATGTCGAGGAGCCCCTCGATGTAGTCAGCGGCGATGTCGCCCTCTTGCTCGAGCGCCTGGACGTCGACCGTCACAGCTTCGGTGGTCTCGGCTTCGGCTTGGCTCACGCCGGGCTCCTCATGCGTACTCGGACTGGACTGAGAAGTCACGCTATCGCTTCCTCTTACTGCGCGGCTGCCGTGTCGGCTGCTGTCGCGCGACCTTCTCCTCGGCCTCCTCGGCCGAGGTGTCCTCGGGCTCAGGCTCGGGCTCGGGCTCCGCCTTCTTCCTCGACTTACCCAGCAGACCGCCGGTCGAGGACTGCTGGCCACCTGAGGAGGTCGCGCCCGTCGCCTTGGCGCCCGACTTCGCACCGGTACGTGTCGCTCCGGCCCTCGCGGTGCCGGTCCTGGCGGTCCCCGACTTGGCGGTGCCGGTCCTGGCGGTGCCGGACTTCGCCGTACCCGTCCGGGCGGTGCCGCTCTTGGCGGTGCCGCTCTTGGCCGTACCGCTTTTGGCCGTGCCCGTCTTGGCTATACCCGCCTTGCCGTTGGTGGCACCGGCGGCGCCCTGACCCTCCGGCGTGGCCATGGGGTACTTCTTGTAGACGTAGTGCGACTGGGCCAGGGTCCAGGTGTTGGTGGTGACCCAGTAGATCAGCACGCCCAGCGGCAGCGTCAGGCCGAAGAGGCCGAACAGCGGCGAGAGGTACACCAGGAACTTCTGCGACTGCATCATCGGGTTGTCGGCCGTCATGCTCTGCATCGACCGGCCGACGCTCGTCTTCATCGTGAAGAACGTCGTCGTCGAGCTGATCACGACCGCGAGCCCGGCCACGACCATCGCGCCGATGTGCTTGTCGCCGAACGCCTCGACGAACGTCGTGGGGATAGAGGCGCCGAAGATGTGCGCGTGCTGGGCGCTCTGGATGAGGTCGGACGACATGCCGTACTTCGACTGGCCCGGCTTGGTCGTCGAGATGGCGCGCAGCACGTTGTACAGGGAGATGAAGATGGGGAACTGCACGACCAGGGGAAGGCACCCGGACAGCGGGTTCGCGCCCGCCTCCTGGTAGAGCTTCATCATCTCCTGGTTGAGGCGTTGCTTGTCCTTCTTGTACTTCTTACGCAGCGCCTGGA
>JAOPYG010000170.1 GCA_025964685.1 Actinoallomurus sp.
CGTTTCGCGAGCTTCCAGCAGGGCGTACGTAAGGGTCGCGCCGCGATCCGGCCCGAAGATGATGAACGGGAGAACCAGTGAACAGCCGCCAGGACCTCAGTTGGCTGGTGACGACATTCGTCGAACGCGTCCCTCGAGTCGCGCACGCCGTGGTGGTCTCCTCCGACGGTCTGCCGATGGCGTACTCCGACGGTTTCCCGGCCGACCGCGTCGACCAGCTCGCCGCGATCGCGTCGGGACTGACCAGCCTCACCCAGGGCGCGGCCCGCATCTTCGAGGGCGGGGCGGTCACCCAGACCCTCGTGGAGATGGAGCGAGGCCTCTTGTTCGTCATGGCGATCAGTGATGGTTCCGTGCTCGGCGTTCTCGCGGCACCTGACTGCGATATGGGATTGGTGGCCTACGAGATGGCACTGCTCGTCGAGCGCGTGGGCCGGGTGCTGACACCCGCGTTGCGCGCGGAACCCGGGATCGGTTAAGGGTGGACGGCGGCAGGTACGGAAACTACGGGTTCGGCTCCCTTCCTGGGCGCAACCCCGGTCCGCGCCGGGACCCGCCGCCGGGGCCGCCCTCGTCGTCCTCGGAAGCGGGAGACTCGAGTTCGCTCGTCCGGCCGTACGCGGTCACGGGCGGGCGCACCAAGCCGCGGTACGACCTGCCGATCGAGGCTCTCATCTCGGTCGCGCCGTATCCGCGCCACGACATCACGACTCTCACCCCCGAGTACAAAGCCATCATCGATCTGTGCCGTAACTGGCGTTCGGTGGCGGAAGTGTCGGCACTGCTCCGA
This sequence comes from Actinoallomurus sp., assembly GCA_025964685.1. GTDB lineage: Bacteria > Actinomycetota > Actinomycetes > Streptosporangiales > Streptosporangiaceae > Actinoallomurus. The sequence continues at coordinate 791 of JAOPYG010000170.1, forward strand.
CTGCCGCTCGGCGTAGCCCGTGTGCTCATCGCGGACATGGCACACGAAGGTCTGCTGCGCCTGCATCAGTCGCCCTTCACTGAGGGGCAGCCTGACCTCCAGCTGCTGGAAAGGGTTCTCAGTGGACTTCGCAAGCTCTAATCCGGGTGCCTCTTCCGGCATGACCTCCGTCAAGATCATCGTCGGAGGAGGCTTCGGCGTGGGCACGACGACCTTCGTCGGGTCGGTGTCGGAGATCATGCCGCTGACCACCGAGGCGGTCATGACCTCGGCCAGCCTGGAGGTCGACGACCTGTCCTCCACCCCGGACAAGACCACCACGACCGTCGCGATGGACTTCGGCCGGGTCAGCCTTGACCGGGAGCTCATCCTCTACCTGTTCGGCACGCCCGGACAGCACCGGTTCTGGTTCATGTGGGACGACCTGGTGAAGGGCGCGATCGGCGCCGTTGTCCTGGTGGACACGCGCCGGCTCGCCGACTCGTTCGCCGCGGTCGACTACTTCGAGGAGTCGGGGATTCCCTTCGTCGTCGGGATCAACGGCTTCGACGGCGTCTACAGCCACGGCGTCGAGGACATCCGCGAGGCGCTCACGATCGGCCCGCACGTGCCGATCGTGACCTGTGACGCGCGCAACCGCGACTCCACCAAGACGACGCTCATCACGCTCGTCGAGCACGCACTCTCGATGCGCGGCAACGGAGTGCCGATCAACCACTGAACCCCAGGTGATCGTCGCGCTGAGGGCGTCATGCATCATTGGTCGATGTGACCGACTCCGCATCGACGTACTCCTCCTATGTGGCCCTCGGTGACAGCTTCACCGAGGGCTTGGAGGACGCCGACCAGGGCGGCGGCTACCGGGGCTGGGCCGACCGGCTCGCCGAGCACCTCGCCGCCTCCACCACATCCGACACCGGCCTGCGTTACGCCAACCTCGCCGTGCGCGGCAAGGTGCTGCGCCAGATCGTCGCCGAGCAGGTCCCGCGCGCGGTCGAGCTGCGGCCGGAGCTCATCAGCTTCTCGGCGGGCGGCAACGACCTGCTGCGTCCCCGTACGGACCCCGACGGGCTCGCGGTCATCATCGACGACGCGGTCCGGCGGTTGCGGGAGACGGGCGCGGAGGTGCTCGTCTTCACCTCCTTCGACACGCGTGACGTGCCGGTGCTGCGCCGCATCCGCGGCAAGATGGCGATGTACAACCTGCACGTCCGGTCCATCGCCGACCGGCACGGCTGCCGGCTGGTCGACCTGTGGTCGATGCGGATGCTGCTGGACCCGCGCGCGTGGGCGCCCGACCGGCTGCACCTGTCGGCGGAGGGACACCGGCGGGTCGCCCTGGCCGCCTGCGAGGTCCTCGGCGTCCCGGCGACCGGCGACTGGCGCGAGCCCTGGCCGGCCAGGCCGAGCGCGGGCTGGCTCACGTCGCGCAGGAGCGACCTGGAGTGGGCGAGGACGTACTTCCTGCCCTGGATCCAGCGCCGCCTGCAGGGGCGCTCGTCCGGTGACGAGGTCACGGCCAAGCGACCGGACCTCCACCGGTTCTGACGGAGCCGCTCCGCGGTTGCTGCGTTTCCCGTCCAGACTTGACGCGAGGCCGCCAGGATGAGATGACAACGTTGTCCTCACGTCCTCGCCCGAACCAGCGCAGCATCCGTCTCTAAAGGGAGCCCATGCGGCCGACCATGCGTGACGTCGCCCGGCAGGCCGGCGTGAGCCTCAAGACCGTCTCCCGCGTCGTCAACGGTGAGACGGGAGTGCGGCCGGACACGACCGAGAAGGTCAACGCCGCGATCGCGGCGCTGGGCTTTCGCCGCAACGACATCGCGCGGGCGCTGCGCGGCGGGAAACGCACCCGTAGCCTCGGGCTCGTCATCAAGGACGTCGCCAACCCCTTCTACTCACAGATCGCGCGCGGGGTCGAAGAGGTAGCCCGCACCCACGACCTGCTGGTGATCTCGGGCTGTTCGGACGAGGACCCCGCGCGCGAACGCCACCTCATCCGGTCGCTGTGCGAGCGGCGCGTGGACGGCCTGCTCGTGGTGCCCTCCGGCAGCGACCACCGCTATCTGATCTCCGAGATCAACATGGGCACTCCGGCGGTCTTCATCGACCGCCCGCCCGAGGACGCCCTCGAGGCCGACGTCGTGCTCATCGACAACGTCGGCGGCGCCCGGGCGGCCGTCGCGCACCTGATCGAGCACGGTCACCGCCGCATCGCCTGCCTGGCCGACCTGCCCGGCATCTTCACCGCGCGCGAACGCCGGCGCGGATACGACGAGGCCCTGCGCGAGCACGGCGTACCGGTGGACGAGTCGCTGGTGTGCCTGGGCCAGCACGACGTCGCGGGAGCGGAGTCGGCCATGGCCGGGCTGCTCGCCCTCGACGACCCGCCGACCGCCGTCTTCACCGGCAACAACCGGCTGACGGTCGGCGCGCTGCGCGCCATCCAGGCCGCCGGCACCGGCACCGCGCTGGTCGGCTTCGACGACCTCGAACTGGCCGACATGCTGGCCACCCCCGTGACCGTCGTGGCGTACCAGCCGGCCGAGATGGGCCGCCGGGCCGCCGGGCTCCTGTGCCGGCGCATGGCGGGCGAGGACCTGCCGCCGCAGCGTGTCGTGCTGCCGACCCACCTGATCGTCCGCGGCTCCGGGGAGCTGCCGCCGCCCTAGCCGAGCCCCACCCGAGGAAGGTGCACATGACGGATCCGCTGCTGGAGGCACGAGGCGTCACGCGACGTTTCGGTCACGTCCAGGCCCTCCGGGGGGCGGCCTTCACCGCCTACGCCGGCGAAGTCGTCGCGCTGATCGGCGACAACGGGGCCGGCAAGAGCACTCTGGTCAAGACGCTGGCCGGCGCGCTGCGGCCCGACTCGGGACAGATCCTGCTCGACGGCCGCCCGGTGCACCTCAGCGACCCGGTCGCCGCGCAGCGGCTCGGCATCGAGACGGTCTACCAGGACCTCGCACTCGCCTACGATCTCGACGCCGCCGCCAACCTCTTTCTCGGCCGCGAGCTGACCCGCTTCCCGTTCCTGAACGTGCTCGACCGTGCCGCGATGCGGCGGCGGGCCGTCGAGGCGTTCGACGAGCTCGGCATCCGGCTGCCCGACCTGTCGGCCCCGGTGCGGCAGCTGTCGGGCGGCCAGCGGCAGTGCGTCGCCGTGGCGCGCGCCGTCGCCTGGGCGTCGAAGGTCGTGTTCATGGACGAGCCGACCGCCGCGCTCGGCGTCGTCCAGCGCGCGCAGGTCCTCGATCTGATCCGGCGCGTACGGGACCGGGGCGTCACCGTCGTGCTGATCAGCCACAACATGCCCGAGGTGCTCGCCGTCGCCGACAGGGTGGAGGTGCTGCGCCTCGGCCGCCGGGTGGCCAGGTTCACCGCCGCGGACACCTCGGTGGAGCAGCTCGTCTCGGCGATGACCGGAGGACTGGACCAGGAGGACGCCGCATGAGCACCACGACCGCTGACGCCCGCGAGACGACGGAGGAGCGGCGGACGCTCGCCCTCCTGCGCTCGAACACGCTGTGGACCCTGGCCGTACTGATCGCGTTGTTCGCGTTCTTCGCCGTGCTCAAGCCCGCGGAGTTCGCCACGACGTTCAACCTCCGCAACGTGCTGACCGACTCGGCCATCCTCCTCGTGCTCGCGGTCGGCATGACCTTCGTGATCGTCACCGCCGGCATCGACCTGTCGGTCGGCTCGGTCCTGGTCTTCTCCGGCGTCGTCGCGGCCAAGACGATGGTGGCGCTCGGCGGAACGACCGCGGGCTGGGGCGCCATCGCGCTGGGCGCGCTGGCCGGGGTCGGCTGCGGTCTGGGCTGGGGCCTGGTCAACGGACTGCTGGTCGCCAAGGCGAAGAT
>JAOPYG010000314.1 GCA_025964685.1 Actinoallomurus sp.
TCGTTCTCCGAGACCGATTCGATCGAGCTGCGCAGCTCCTCGTCGCAGTCGTCGTCGTAGCCGATCTCCTGCACCACCTGGCTCGGTTTGATGCCGAGCCGTTCGGCCAGGCTGCTCTGCGCCTGACCCGCGGTCGCGCTCACGAACGTCCTCCCTGTGTCGGGGCCACGATTTCGGGCCACGATGATCATTGCCGTCACCCTTGAGGTGCGGCTTGCCGGACAGTTCACACGCCGGACCACCTCGTGCGCAAGTGTCTTGCCCGCATGGGAGCAAACCCGTCCACCTATGTCAACCGCCGTCGACGAAGCTCAGCCGTACCTTGCGCACGACATTGTCCACGTTGAGGTCGACCACGGCCACTGATTGCCACGTGCCCAGCGCCATCTTGCCCTCTATTACCGGGATGGTGGCGTGCGGCGGAACGACGGCCGGCATCACGTGTGACCTGCCGTGTCCGAGGGACCCGTGGGAGTGGGTCCATCGGTCGTCCTTAGGAAGCAGGGTACGCATCGCGTCCAAGAGGTCGGCGTCGCTTCCCGAGCCGAGCTCGATGAGGGCGATCCCCGCCGTCGCGTGCGGGACGAAGATGTTCAGCAGGCCGTCCTGCGCGCCGACGCGTTTCAGGAACACGCTGCACTCGCCGGTGATGTCGTGCACGGTCTCGCGACTACCGGTGGCCACACGGATCACTTCAGTTCGCATGTGCCATCTCTACCCGTCCGCCCCACCCGGCGCATGGGAACGACCGGTCGTCCACGCTGCCCGCATCGGTCGTTTCACCTCCTGACGGCGGGTATCCCCTGTGTACGGGCTCCGCACACGGCACCACGCCTACGACCGGAGCTTGATCACTACGGTTACCCAACGGTAGAGATGCGTTAATGGTCACGACGTACGACCATGGTCTAGACAACGAACGATCCAGACCTGCACCTGGGTGAGTAAGAAGGGGAACCCGTGGCTTCCGGACGCCAGCGCTTTTCGATCATCAGCGACGGCCTCCCCAGTCAGCTTCCGGACATCGACCCCGATGAGACCCGGGAGTGGCTGGAGTCGCTCGACACCGTCATCAAGACCGAGGGGCGCACGCGCGCCCGCTATCTCATGCTGCGCCTCCTCGAGCGCGCGCGTGAGCAACAGGTCGGCGTGCCGGGTCTGCGCAGCACTGACTACATCAACACCATCTCGCCCGAGCGCGAGCCGTGGTTCCCCGGCGACGAGTACGTCGAACGCCGGATCCGCGCCTACATCCGGTGGAACGCCGCGATCATGGTGTCGCGGGCGAACCGCCCGGAGCTCTCGGTCGGGGGCCACATCGCGACGTACGCCTCGGCGGCCTCCCTGTACGAAGTGGGCTTCAACCACTTCTTCCGTGGCAAGGACCACGGCGAGTCCGGCGACCAGGTCTTCATCCAGGGCCACGCGGCGCCCGGCATCTACGCGCGCGCGTTCCTCGAGGGACGCCTGCCGCAGGAGAGCCTGGACGGGTTCCGGCAGGAGATCTCCCATCCGGGCGGCGGCCTGTCGTCGTACCCGCACCCACGGCTGATGCCGGACTTCTGGGAGTTCCCCACGGTGTCCATGGGGCTCACCGCGATCAACTCGATCTACCAGGCGCGGTTCAACCGCTACCTCTACAACCGCAAGATCAAGGACACGTCGCGGTCGCACGTGTGGGCCTTCCTCGGCGACGGCGAGATGGCCGAGCCCGAGTCGCTCGGCGCCATCGGTGTGGCCGCGCGCGACGAGCTCGACAATCTGACCTTCGTCATCAACTGCAACCTGCAGCAGCTCGACGGCCCCGTACGCGGCAACGGCAAGATCATCCAGGAGCTGGAGTCGTACTTCCGCGGCGCCGGCTGGAACGTCATCAAGGTGATCTGGGGCCGCGACTGGGACCCGCTGCTCGCCCAGGACGTCGACGGCGTGCTCGTCAACAAGATGAACACCACGCCCGACGGGCAGTTCCAGACGTACTCCGTCGAGACCGGCAACTACATTCGCGAGCACTTCTTCGGCGACGACCCGCGGCTGCGCAAGATCGTCGAGCACATGTCCGACGACGACATCCGCAAGCTGTCCCGCGGCGGGCACGACTACCGCAAGCTGTACGCCGCGTTCAAGTCCGCGCGTGAGCACGTCGGCCAGCCGACCGTGATCCTCACCCACACGATCAAGGGCTGGACGCTCGGGCCCGACTTCGAGGCGCGCAACGCGACGCACCAGATGAAGAAGCTCACCAAGGCCGAGCTGAAGGAGTTCCGCGACCGGCTCTACCTGGAGATCCCCGACTCGGCGCTGGAGGCGGACCTGCCGCCGTACTACCACCCGGGCGAGGACTCCGACGAGATCCAGTACATGCGCGAGCGGCGCATGGCCCTCGGCGGCTACCTGCCCAAGCGCCACAACCGCGCCAAGGCCATCAAGCTGCCCGGCGATCCGGTCTACGCCGAGCTCAAGAAGGGGTCCGGCAAGCAGAACATCGCCACGACGATGGCGTTCGTACGGCTGCTCAAGGACCTGATGAAGAACCAGGACATCGGCGCCCGGTTCGTACCGATCGCACCGGATGAGTACCGCACCTTCGGCATGGACTCACTGTTCCCGTCGGCGAAGATCTACTCCCCGCACGGGCAGACGTACGAAGCGGTCGACCGCAAGCTGCTGCTGTCGTACAAGGAGTCCGAGCAGGGCCAGATGCTGCACGAGGGCATCAGCGAGGCCGGCGCGATGGGCTCGGCGATCGCGGCCGGCACGTCGTACGCCACGCACGGCGAGCACATGATCCCGATCTACATCTTCTACTCGATGTTCGGGTTCCAGCGCACCGGCGACAGCATCTGGGCGATGGGCGACCAGATGGGCCGGGGGTTCCTCCTGGGCGCCACGGCCGGGCGTACGACGCTGACCGGTGAGGGTCTCCAGCACAACGACGGCCACTCGCCGCTGCTCGCCTCCACCAACCCGGCGTGCGTGTATTACGACCCGGCGTGGGCGTTCGAGCTGACGTACATCATCCAGGACGCGCTCCGGCGGATGTACGGCTCGAGCGAGGAGCACCCGCAGGGCGAGAACATCTTCTACTACCTGACGCTCTACAACGAGCCGTTCCAGCAGCCCGCCGAGCCGGCCAACCTCGACGTCGAGGGCCTGCTCAGGGGGCTGTACCGGTACGCCGTGGCACCCGACGTGGAGGGCGAGGCTCCGGGCGCGCAGATCCTCGCCTCCGGAGTCGGCGTCCGGTGGGCCCTGGAAGCGCAGCGGATGCTCGCCGAGGAGTGGGGCGTCGCCGCCGACGTGTGGTCGGCCACCTCCTGGACCGAACTCCGCCGCGAGGCCATCGCCTGCGACGAGTGGAACCTCCTGCACCCGGAGGGCGAGCAGCGCGTGCCGCACGTGACCACCACGCTCGACGGCCAGCCGGGCCCGGTGGTCGCGGTCAGCGACTTCATGCGCGCCGTGCCCGACCAGATCTCGCAGTGGGTGCCGGGCGACTACTCGTCGCTGGGCACCGACGGGTTCGGCTTCTCCGACACGCGGGCGGCGGCCCGCCGCTTCTTCCACGTGGACGCGGCCTCGATCACCCTTGCGGTGCTCACCCGGCTCGCCCGCACCGGCGAGATCAAGCCGGAGACGCTACAGCGCGCCATCGAGCACTACCAACTGGCCGACGGCGCCGACGTGGTCGTCGGCGAGGACAGGACGCCGCCGGAGACCTCGACGGACACGATGTCGACCGGCTGAGTCGAACCTCAACGGCGGGGGCGCCCTGAGTCCCTGCCGGCGATGGGGGGCCGCAGACCAGCGCAGCGAGATCAAGGGCGAAGGCCATGCCGTGGAGCAGCAGTGTCCGCTGGTCGTCCTCGGTGATCAAGGGAGCGTCATCGACGATCTCCACCTTCACCGGGACGAAGTCCTCCAGGTGAAACGAGCTGTCCGCGCATTCCCAGGCGGTGAGATCGGCGAAGCCTCCGGGCGCACGGTCGGCGGCTCCGAGAGATCCGGCCCAGGTGAGCACCTCCCCACGGCGAACGATCCCAGCCCTGATGCGTTCACGAAGACCTGGTGCAAGGCCACCAGGAGGCGCGAACGAGGGCGACCCGGTGACCATCCCGAGCATCTGCACCGCAGCGTCGTTCATCTTCAGCGACAACACGCGACAGATCATCGCAGCGACAACCTCGGTGCTGACACCGCCAAGCGTTCTCCCTCGGCCGCGACCAGGTCAGCGGCGCTCGGACACGTCACCGGGCCTTCGCACCCTGACGGCCAGGACGGTGGGAGCCGGGGAACCGCCTTCCGTGAAGCGTTCCAAGGTCAGGCCGGCGTCGAGGAAGGCGTGGAAGAGGTCCGGCAGCGGCCAGTGGGAGGCGCCGACCTTGTCGCGTACGCCCTGGTCGGTCCATGACGCCTTCGTCCAGTGGCCGTCGAGGTACCCGGGGCGGATCACCACGGCCCGCGGGTCGGCGCGGTCGGCGAAGCCGCCGCAGAAGCACGGATGGACGCCGACGTGCACGAACACCCCGCCCGGGCGCAGCACGCGGGCCACCTCGCGCAGCACGGCGGGATAGTCCGGCATGTCCGTGTGCACCATCATCGCGATCGCGGCGCCGACGGAGCCGTCCCGGACCGGCAGGTGCTCGGCGTCGGCCAGCGCGGCCGGCAGGCGGCCTTGTGCGTGGCGCAGCATCCCGGCGGACAGGTCGATGCCCACGGGGACCCGGCCCAGCTCACGGATGGTGGCCGCGTGGACGCCCGTGCCGCAGCCGACCTCCAGGCACGTGCCCCCGCCGACGCCGAGAAGGTCGCGCAGGGCACGGTCGACGCCGATCGGGTCGGGGTCGTCCGCCTGCCGGCCCAGGAACTCCCGCTCGTACCAGTCCGCGATCCCGTCGTACGCCGCCATCGCCGCCATCCGCCCGCTCCCTCGTCCGCCGGATCCTCAGATTCTCATCGCGCCGGAGACGCCCACCACGCCCTTTCGCTGAGGGCGTGGGTTCTTGGCCCGGCCAGCGCCGCGCGCACCGTGTCGAAGTCCGCGGCCGCGACGCCGATCTCCAGATCGTCGTGCGGCCGGGTGCGTTCGCCGAGGAACAGGTCGAGTGCCCAGCCGCCCGCCACGTACCAGCGTGCGTCCACCCCGGCCAGCCGCCCGGCGACCTCCGCGGGCCCCCACGCGTCCCACACCGGTGCGATCACCTCGGCACCGTGGTTGTCGCTCACGGGTCGGGGCCCACCCGTGGCGTCGTCCGCCCCCCTGGGTCGCCACGGGTGCCACTCCGATGCGGCCACCTGGTGCCGTACGGAGTGGTCACGGCCCCGGGACTGGCAGCGGTGGGGCGTCCGACCCCCGCCCGGCGGTTCAGGTGGCCGGGCAGGGGCCTGACGAACTCAGGCCCGCACGCCGGCCATGCTGCGGCACGCCTCCGCACACGTGCGGCAGATTCCACCGCAGCGCTTCATCACCGGGTCGCTGTTCATCGTCATGCACGCCTCGGCGCACATTTCGGCCACGCGAGCGCACGTGGCGGCCATCTCCATGGCCTGAGGCGACTGCCGCATGATCATGTCCGCGCACGTCCGGGCGACGTCGACGCAGTCCATGAGCGGACCCATCATCATCATGTCGGCGTACTGGTTGCCCTGCTGCAGGCAGTGCGCGATCGTCTGCTCGCAACAGCTGTAGCTCTCGATGCAGGCGTCGATGGTCTTCTGCATGTCCGCATTGATCTTCCCGCTGTAATTCACGGTTCCTCCTCCGGACGTGGCACCGCCTAATCAGCGTGCCGGGATCAATAACCCTCACGTGGCCATATTCCCCACACCGGGCGTCCGAGTTGCCGTCAGTGGCCGCTTTTATAATGGTCGGCCATTATTTTGCGCACCGTGGCGCGGCTCTTCGGGATACGCTCGACCGGCGCCAATGGCCATTTAAGCCTTCAAATGCTGACATTGCGGGCAGGGTGCGAGCCACCCGGATCGCGCCGCCGATCCCGAAGGCGCGCCAGGCCGTCTGAGTGGGTCTTTCCTCAGGGCCTGAGCGGGAGAGGGTGCGCAGAAGTGATCTGCGCACGGCCCGGTACACGAGAAAGTGATCTGCCGGACGCAACGAAGACCCGTTGCCGGTTTGCGCGAGGATCCGCACTAAGGTGGTTAATTTCCGTAAAGGAGAAAAGCCTTCCATTGGTGCGAATGATGGGGTTTTCTCAGAGTGCACGGATCGCCACGATCCGTTACCGCGCCTCGTCCCGGAGGATCCTTCGCTTCCCGGTGCTCGTTTCGCCGAGGCTCGCGGCTCCGGCCGCATGGTGGGGGGAGCGGGAGGCCCGGCAGCCGGTCCGGCTGCCGGGCCCGTCCCGCGCTCGGCCACGGTTCGGTGACCCTTACGGTTGTGGACTCCGGCCGTGTCATGAACCAGATACGGTCTTTGGGCTGACAGTCCAGATCATCCCGATACCCAAGGGGGATGAGCGTGTCCGGCCCGACGGACGAGAACGTACCTGCATCCGGCTCCGCCGTACCCTCCGGCGCTGATCCCGCGCCGGACGTGGATGACGCGCGTCCACCTGAAGACGCTCCCAGAGCGCGCGACGAGGACACGCCGCCCCAGGCACCGCACAGCGCGCCGGACGACCCGGACGCGTCGCCGCAGGGCGGCCAGGCCGCCTTGGGCGACGAACCTCCGATCGCCGCAACGGACCAGGACGACCCAGCCCAGGACCATGACACTCCCGGGCAGATCGGGCACGGTGAGGTCCTCGAAGGGCCGCCGGACGTGGCGGGACCAGCCGAGGGCGGTCTGGAGGCGCGGCCGTGCGCCTACTGCGGTCGGCCGGTTCCGCAGTCGGGTGACTCGTCCCCGACGGTGCGCTACTGCGCCGACAATGATGGCGCGTGCGCGCGGGCGGCGGCCGAACGACGGCGCCGGGACCAGGACACTCCCGGGCTCGCCGGCCAGGTGGCGCGCACATGGGACATGGTCGAGCGGCTCGAGGACGTCGCGGAGCTCCTGGCGATCTCCCTTACGGGCGGCCTGAGCGTGGCGGGCGTCGAACGCCGGCTGGCGGACGCGCGGGCCGAGGCCGCGGCCGGTCTTGCCCAGGCGCACCGGGAACGTGAGGCGTCCCGGCTCGAGGCCGAGCAGGGACTCGCCCAGCTCGGAGCCGTACGCGACCGGCTCGCACGGGCCGAGGCCGGCGTCGCCGAGCTGACCGCACAGCTGGACTCCGCCCGCAGCGAACGCGACATGGCACGCGACATGAGCACCCAGGCGACCCGTACGGCGGAGGCCGCCAACGTCACGATCGGCGCCGTGCGCGCCGAGCGGGACCGGCTGACCGATCGGGTCGACGAGCTCACCTCGGCGCTGGACGACGCGCGCGAGGAGCTCGCCCACCTGCGCGAAGAACTCTCCGAGGCCAAAGAGGCCCAGAAGCGGTCGATGGCGCTGGAGGAGACGCGCGCGCGGCTCCGGGCCGTCGAGTCCGAGCTGGACAAGATGCGGACCACCGCGGAGATCGCGCAGAAGGCCCGTACCGCCGCCGAACAGGCGTCCGCCGAGGCGGACCGCCAGGCGCTGGAGGCGCGCGTCCACGCCGAGGAGATGAGCGGCGAACGCGACGAGATCGTCGCCGAGCGTGACTCGCTGGCCACCGATCTCAAGGCCTGCCGTGCCGAGCTGGAGGCCGCCGCGCCGCGCCTGGCGGAGAGCGAGCGGCTCGCCGCCGATCTGGGGTCGTGCCGTCACGATCTCGAACTCCATCAGTCGCGGCTGGTCGAGCAGCAGCTGCGATCCCGTGAGCACGCCGAGATGGTCGATCAGCTGCGCGGCGCGCTCGCAACCATGATCACCGAACGTGACGCCGCGCGTTCCGACGCCGACGAGGCCAAGGCCGAGGTCGAGCGGTTGATCCGGGCGACCCCGCCCGGTGCCCGGCACGCCCGCCCGCAGGAGTTCGGCGCGCCGGCCGCGGAGGGGACCCTGCCGCCCGGCCAGTTCCCGCCCCCGCAGTTCCCCGGTTCCCCGCCCGGCCACGACCTGCCCCCGGGCCACGACCTCGGCGGGGTGAACGGCCCACCCGAATCGTTCCGCCGCCACCGTTTCCTGCCTCCTCCGGAGGAATGAGGCGAGGGCTCAGGCGGAGCGCAGCCGCTTCGCCGCGACGCGGGCCAGCACACCGGGCGAGAACAGTGACGCCGGTGCCGAGGAGAGCGCGAGGACGTCGAGGAGCTTCGCGCACACGCGCTGGTCGACGTTGGCCGCGGCGACGACACGGTCGACGTAGGCGTTGATCAGGCGGGTGCTCAGTCCGGTACGCGCGGCCTCGGTCTCGGGGTACCGGAGGTCCTCTCCCGTGGCGACGAGCCACGCGCCCGCCGCGCTCCGGGCGACCCTTCGCTGGAAACGGCGTTCGAGGTCGGCCGGGTCCTCCCGCAGGCAGCGGTCGAGGGCCAGCGCGGAGATCGCCGCCACACTCATGCCCTGCCCGTAGATCGGGTTGAAGGCGCACGCCGCGTCGCCCATCACCACGAAGCCGCGCGGCCACGCCGGCAGCCGCTCGTAGTGCCGCCGGTGGTTCGCCGTGCGGCGGAAGCCGGTGATCGGGCTCAGCGGTTCCGCGTCGCGGATCGCCTCGTACAGCACGGGATCCCGCAGGCCCTTGGCGAACGCCAGGAAGGCCTCCTCGTTCGTGGGCCCGTAGTCGCGGCCGGCTCCGGACAGGCTGCAGATCCAGCGCCCGCCCTCCTGCGGGAACAGTCCTCCCGTACGCCGGGTCGCGGGCGGGGCCGCCTGGAGGTAGAGCGCCTTCCACCCTGGGTCGAAACCGTCCGGGATGGCGTAGAAGCGGCTGGCGTACCCGAGCAGCGGGTCGACCAGCGTCTCCGGCGGTGCGGGGTATCCGAGGGTGGCGAGCCATGCGGGTGCCCGCGAGCTCCGCCCGGTGGCGTCCACGACGAGGTCGGCGGTCATCGTCTCGCCGGAGCGGAGCCGTACCCCTGCCACGTCCGGCCCCCGTGGCGCGAGCCCGGTCACCTCGTTGCCCTCCAGCACGTCCAGTGCGCACGCGCCCTCGGCGGTGAGCCGCGTGCGCAGCGCCCAGTCGAGCAGCGGACGGCTGAACGTCAGCAGCCGTCTCAGATCGAATCGGCCACGCCAGCCGGCGGGTGTCAGCCACAGCGCGTCGGCCGGCGCCCGTAGCTCCACCGCTCCCGCGGCGAGCAGGGTCTTCTCCACCCCCGGGAAGAGGTCTTCCATGATCTCCAGGCCCCGGGTCCAGAGCACGTGCAGGTGACGGGACTGGGGGATGCCCGGACGGAAGGCCGCTCCGGCGGGGAAGCGGTCACGTTCGACCAGGCTCACGCGGTCGAAGTGGTCGAGGAGGACGCGGGCGGCGAGGAGCCCCGTCATGCTGCCGCCGATGACGACGGCGTGGTCGCGGTTCACGTACGGCCTCCCGGGCGCGGCGGGGGCGGACAAAAGCTCCGCGATGCGACGCGTCCCATGAAACCGCCATATTGACCCTCTGTGAAGGGCGCGGATACTGGAGAACCTCCCGACCGAGGAGTCCTGCGATGGCAAGTACGAGCGGTTCCGTCACCCGCCCGCCCTCCCGTACCCAGCACCACCGGACGATCCGGAGTGAGCTGACCGAGACCCCGCACCCGGCATGGGCTCTGACCATGCTCGATTCGCTCAAGTCCGAGTGGACGGCCGTCCTGGAGGCGCCGTTCTTCACCGCGACCGTCCAAGGGGAGTTCCCCGAGGAGCCGTGGCGGAGATTACTGCTGGACTTCTTCTGCGTCGTCGAGGCCTTCCCGAAGTACATGGGCGTCTATCTGGCCAAGACCACATTCGGCCAGACCCCTGGCGACTATCTGGCCCGCGACTGGCTGATCGGCAACATCAGGACCGAGGCCCTGCACGCGCAGTGGTACGCCGACTGGGTCGCCGCCCACGGCATCGGTTACGAGGAGCTCGTCTCCCACCGTCCGGGCCCCGAGGTCGGCGCCCTGTACGAATACCTGTGGTCGATCTGCTACCGCGGCACGCTCGCCGAGGCGTTCGCCGCCGTCAACTACGCCATCGAGGGCATCACGGGGGAGTGGACCGAGCTCGTGCTGCCGGTCTTCCGTGAGCGGTACGGCGAGGATGTTCAGGCGCTGCGCTGGCTGAGCGAGCACGCCGAGTACGACGACGCCCACCCCCGCGAGGCGTTCGAGCTCATCAAGATCACCGTCCGGGACGAGGCCGAGCAGGAGAAGGTCGAGGCGGCGATCCGCCGTTCGCTCGAACTCTTCCGCCGCGGCATTGACGCGGGTTTCCCCGCGGTTGGGTAATGTATCGGTGAAGGCTCGATCAAATCCGGTGGACTTTGATCGAATTTCCGCCTGATATCAGAATAGTTCCCTTCCGGTACGCGGCGATATGCCGTGACTGCGCTTTCCGCTGCCTCTCAAAGGTCGGACCCTGGCGGCATTCTCACCGCTCAGCGTGGGTATCTCATGTTCGATCACGCTTTGTGAACACCGGTCCGAGCCGCAGGAAGGGTTGCGAATGCACGTCACTGCCAGTGCCCCGAAAGTGTTCCTCGCGACGGCCACCGGCGCCGCTATCGTCATCAGCGCGGGGTGCGGTGGCGGCGGCAGTTCCGCGGGCCAGAACACCGGTAAGAAAGGCAACGCGGCCGCGCCGGAGGTGGTGATCACCCCTGCCAACGGCACCGCCGGCGTACGCCCCGACGATCGGGTCGTCGTCCGCGCCAAGGGCGGCCGCCTGGCGGACGTCGTGCTCGACAGCGGCGGCAGGCAGATCGCCGGGGAGTTCAACCCCGACCGCACCCGGTGGCAGTCCCGCTGGACACTCAAGCCGGGCACGAAGATCAACGTCCGGGCCAGCGCGGACAACGCCGACGGCCGGCGAGCCACGGTCGCGAGCAGCTTCGACACCGAAAAGGCCGCCGGCACGTTCAAGGCCACCCAGGACGAGATCCTGGAGAGCCGCAAGGGCGAGACCTACGGCGTCGGCCTGCCCCTGATCGTCAACTTCGACCAGCCCGTTCACGACCGCCCGGCGGTCGAGAAGGCGCTGCAGGTGATCGCGGAAAAGCCGGTCGTGGGCGCGTGGCACTGGTTCGACGACGGTAAGCAGGTGATCTACCGGGCGAAGACCTACTGGCCCGCCCACCAGAAGATCACACTGGTCGCCCACCTCAGCGGCGTGAAGGGCGGCAAGGGCATGTACGGCGCCAAAGACCTGGTCCGCACTTACAAGATCGGCGCCGCGCACATCGCCTACCTCGACATCGCCAAGCACCAGATGCGGGTCGAGTGGGACGGCAAGACGGTGCGGCACATCCCGATCAGCGCCGGCATGGGCGGCAGCGCGGAGTACACCACGACCAGCGGCATCCACCTCAACATGGAAAAGGACGAGGACGTCACCATGACCTCGCCCGGCCGCGGCCCGGGTGACGCCGGCTACTACAGCGAACTCATCCACTACGCGGTCCG
>JAOPYG010000364.1 GCA_025964685.1 Actinoallomurus sp.
GCCCTGCCCGTCGGCTTGGATCCACGCAACGCATCGTCGCTGGACGGGTTCTCAGCCGGGAAGGCGGTCTTCGCCGATGGTCAGGAATCCGCGGTTCAGGTCGGCATCGACATCGCCGATGACCAGACCACTCCGGCCACCACCGACGTCAACCTGTTCCTGCAGCAACTCGCCTCCACCGGACCGGCACCGCTGTTCGGCAATGTCGCGATCCGGCTCGACGATGCCTTCCCTCAACCGGTCCTCACGCAGCTGGTGCTGAACCTGCGTCAGACCGCAGGCCGCGACGACCTGAAGATCTCCATTCCGACAGGAAATCCACCGACGGCGGACGCCGCCAACGTCGGGCCGCTCGATGTGGTGCTGCACCGGTTCGCCGCCGTTCAGGGACACCAAGTGACGATCACCTCTCTGGGTGACCAGGTGCTTCCGGCCGGAAAATCGACCACCCTGACGGGCGTCGAGCGAGGAGCTTCGGTCGAGGTGTCATACGGCCTCGCGGTGCCCGCACCGCTGCCGAAAGCGGCGATGTCGAAGTACGTCACCTTCCACACCCACACGGTGCAGGAGGTCCAGCATCCCCTCACCGTCAACGCCGCCGGGCTGAACTTCGCCGCCGCGGGGATCACCGCGATCGGCGTTCAGATCACGCTGACCGCCGATCCCGCGACACCGGTCCCCGTCATCACGCTGAGCCCGTCACATCCGATCGACTTCGTCCACGTCATGATTCCCATCGACTCCGCCGTCACCGGTCTGGACGGCACGGTCGCGTTGACCCTGACCACGGCCGCCGGTCAGCGCACGGTCACCGTCGCCCACGACTTCGTCGAAGAACCCATTCTCATCGTCACCCCATCGGTGATCACATGAAGCGCCAGCCGATAACAGGGACTTCCAAGATGCCGGACATCGCGTATCCCGCAGGCCCGATCTTCGGGCCCGATTCGGTCGTCGTCGGCGTCAGGGACGACACGGGATCGAGCGCCAACATTCACGTCTATCCCGACGCGCGCAACACCGAGCTGCGGGTGGCCGGCCAACCCACCCAGTACTACTTCCAGCCCGCCCGTGCCTCACTCGCGCGACGGCAGAACTCGCCCGATCTGGATTTCTCGATGACCGCGCTGGTCAAACACGTGCCCGGCAGCCCTCGGCTCGAATACATCGGCGGCTCCTCCACTTTCGCCGTCACGCTCTCCCTGCCGGACGCGGTCGACACGGGAATCATCGACAACCTCATGAACCACGATCACCCGGACCCGCCCGCACGAATCGGGGCGCTGTTCAACTATCGGCGCGGGGATCCCACTCCCGGTCTGCGAATGGTGCCGGTCACCCGCAGCGCGGTTTCGTGCGTGGTCGAAGATCCACGGTCCGGCACCGCCCCGATCCTCATCAACGCCCAGCACAGCGTGACAGGAAGCATCGAAACGCAGGGGCGCAACACGCTTCTCGTGTCCTGTACCCCCGCCGCCGCGGAAGAGATCGTGACCAACCTGAGGAACGGAGCGGCACCGCCGTTCGTGATCCGCAACACGCTGACCGAGCAGTTCGACACCGGACCGACGACCATCGCCGTGGATCTGAAAGTCGACGTCGACAAGCTCTACGAGGCGTTCTCGGCGGCCATGCCACCAGGAGGCCCCCTGGCAGGGGATGCCACTGCGGACGCCATCTACCAGGCCGGTATCTCCGTTGACGCGGTACACACCGAGCTCACCGCGTCCACTGGCGTGCCGGTGGACTCGCAGGTGAAAGCCTGGATGGACGGCACCGACGCGATCAAGAAGACCGTCTTCGGCATGGTCAGGGAGCAGTTGTTCGACTTCAGTCCCAACGAGAGCGTCGAACAGGGCCGGTCGTACCCGGCGTGGTGGGACGACGTCTTCGGATCTTCCACCGTCACCCTCAAGAGCGCCCACGCGAGGACCGGCGTTCTTCTGCGGCACACCGTGACGCTGCGCGGCGCCGTCTCCGCCGAACAGACGGTCGAGGGAGACCTGAAAGAGCTGACCGGCGTCATCAGAGCCGAGCTCGACAAGTACCTCACCGTGATCGACGTCGCCGGCTTCTAGCGGTGACCACAAAGATGGATCTCCCGCGGCGGTCTGCGCCAGCGGCGAACAGGCGGCAGCCGCCTGCCCAGCCCGGTCGGATTTGGCCATCTCGCTCTCGCGGCAGCCGGATTGATCGGTTCTGGCTCTGACCCACCTTCCGTGATCGAGACGAGCCGGAACGTCACGATTCGGGTCTTCCCGCCGGTAGCGTTGATCTTGGTCGCGAGCATGGCCGGTGTGTGCGTTGAGCGGGTCTCGGTGGTGGGCCGGTCGGTGCGCATCCAGGCCAGGACACGGGATCCGGAGGCGGCCTGCCCGGGATGCGGGACTACGTCGAGGCGGGTGCACAGCCGCTATGACCAGCGGTTGTCCGATACGCCCGTCGCGGGTCAGGCGACGTTGCTTGTCCTGCGCTTACAGAAGGCAGCATCGGGCTCGCCGCACAAGCCGTCGCTTACGGCGCACTGCGTTACATAACGGTAATTACGCTGACATCGGCGGCATCATGATCACTGAGAACCTTTCTCGCCGCGGGCCCATACGCCCGCATTACCCGAGAAAGGGCCTTGATGCGGCATTTGTTGAGATGTATCGCGCTCGGACTGGCGTTCGCGCTGGCTGCCGCGCTTGTGCCGGCCGCGGCGGCCACGGCCGCGGACACCGACTCACCCGACGGATCCTGGGCGGTCGCCCCGGTGGCCGGTGGCTACCAAGTAACCCTCCGCTTGAAGGGGCAACTCGAAGCCAGAGATGCCCTCCCCGAACTGGCGGTCAACGGCACGTCGGTGGGGTTCGCCCAGCAGTCCCCCGACGGCCGCACACTGACTGTCGTCACCACCGACCCGGCTGCGGCAAAACCATCCTCGGTACGGCTCGCCTGGAACGGCGAGGTACCTGATGCCGCCACGGCGCCGGCCACCTCCCGCGCGCCGACGGCCGCACCACGGTCGTCCGGCAAGACGGTACCGGTGGACCCCACATCACGGGGTCACTACGCGGTCGTCCGCGCTGACTACGACTTCGGTGACACCGCGCTGACGCTATCCGGTCTAGGCGATCGCGCGGTGGAGGAACGTGCCGCGGTATGGGTTCCGGCCGGTGCGCCGGGCCCGCGTCCAGTGGTGATCTTCCTGCACGGGCGGCACTCCGCGTGCTACGACCCGACGGCCAAGAAGACCGACAACACGCACTGGCCGTGTACCGCCGGGTTCCAGCCCATCGCGAGCTACCACGGGTACGACGAGTCGGCCGCAGTGCTGTCCAGCCATGGGTACGTGGTGGTCTCGATCAGCGCGGACGGCATCAACGCACAGGACAACCCTTACAGTGACGACGCCGGCACCCTCGCACGCGGCCAGTTGGTGATCGACCACCTCGACCTGCTCGCGCAGGCGAATGCCGGCCGCGCACCCGGCATGAGCCCGCTGCTGAAAGGGAGGCTCGACCTGCGGGACGTCGGCCTCATGGGTCACTCCCGCGGCGGCGAAGGCGTAGTGAAGGCGGCACTGCTCAACGCGGCGCTGCCGCGCCCGTACGGGATCAAGGCGGTGCTGCCGCTCGCCCCCATCGACTTCGGCCGCGAGACGCTGCCCGACGTACCGATGGCGGTCATCCTGCCGTACTGCGACGGTGACGTGTCCAACCAGCAGGGGCAGCACTTCTACGACGACACGCGGTATGCCGACCCGTCGGACAAAGTGCTACGGACATCGCTGATGGTCATGGGTGCTGACCACAACTTCTTCAACTCCGAGTGGACGCCCGGCGTCTCGGTGGCCCCGTCCAGCGACGACTGGTCGAATGAGGACGACGCGACCTGCGGCCAGAACTCGCCGACCACGACACGCCTCACCGCCGCACAGCAGTACCAGGTCGGCGTCGCCTATATCGCGGGCTTCTTCCGGTTCGCGATGGGCGGTGAGACCGGCCTGGCGGCGATGTTCGACGGGAGCCAGGGCCGCACCACCTCCGTCGGCGCGGCCACCGTGCTGCAGGAAGGTCAGATGCCGCGCTCACAGCGGCTCGACGTCGCACCGCTCCAGGGTCCGACGTCCACCGTGCACTTCTCAGGGTTCGCGACCAGTGAGTTCTGCGCGAGCATGAGCGATCGGTCGCCGCAGAGTGGGCTGCCTTCCTGCACGAAGTCCACCGCCACCGGCCGATTCCCGTCGTTCACGCCGGCGAACTATGGCCCGAACGTGACGGCGACGCCACTGCTGCACGTGAGCTGGACCTCGCCCGGAACGATGAGCGTGGACCTGCCGCAGGACCAGCACAACGTCGGCAGGTACGACGCGCTGACCCTGCGCGCCGCCATCGACGACGTCAGCACGGCCGCGGACCTGACGCTCACGGTCGTGGACGGCGCGGGCCGGACCGAGGCGACCACGGTATCCAGCGTCAGCGACGCCCTGTCGGTACTCCCCGGGACGGGTACCTTGCTGCCGAAGACGTGGCTGCGGACCGTACAGTGGCCGGTGGCACGGATGAAACACGTCAACGTGCACGACATTCGGCGGGTGCTGGTCTCGACCGCCACCCCTACGGGCGGGGTGTTCCTTTCCGACCTGGCGTTCCAGAGCTCCGCGGTCGGCGCAGGCGGACCGAGCCGGCTGCCGCAGGTGTCCATAACCGGCACTGAGGCCAACGAGGGCAATGGCCCGGGTACGGCCACCGTCTCGCTGCGGCTGTCGCACACCAGCCGAGTGCCCGTGGTCGCGAACGTGCAGTCTCTGGCCGGAACCGGCACCCAGGTCACCACCGGTGCTCAGCAGGTGGTCATCCCACCTGGGCAGCGTGAGGTGGCGGTGCGGATCCCGATCATCGGCAACACCTTGCCGGAGCCGACGGCCGACACGGTGTACAAGGTATTCGTTGTCGACCCGGCCAACGCGGTGATCGGGCAGGACTTCGCACACATCACCGTGCACGACGACGACCAGGCCACATCGGCTGCTAACTGACCGGAGCCGTTGCCGGGCCGGGCCAAATTCCGTACACGCGGAACGGCGCCCGGCCCGGGATTCGGCGGCCGATTGCCGGCTCGGCCGCGCCCGCGCGGACCTCGAAGCCGGGCACCTTCAGGAAGCGATCTCCCCGCAACCGGGTTCGTGCCGTGCGGCCGCATACGTGCCGTGTCGGCCGCATACGTCGCGCGACGAACATCGTCAGCGCGGCAAAGGGGGCCCCGCTGATTCACAGGGGGGCTGTCAGTCCGAGGGTGTGGAGGATCCATCCACCGGCCAGGGTGCCGAGCGCGCCGCCGTCATGGAGAGCGTGCGGCTCGGGGCGTTGACCCGGGCGGGTCCGCCGCGAACTGGCGTTGAAGTCGCCGTCTTGCGCCGTCAGGCGGCCCGGCCGGGACCGGACTGGGTCGACCGGGCCCTGCTGGCCGCTCTCGCACGGCTGCTGCCTGTTTCGATCACCTGCTCATCTATGGTGAGCGGCACCTGCGTACGGTCCTGGCCGAGAATCAACGCCATTCAACGATCATCGCCCGCATCAGGGCCGTTCTCTCCGCTCGCCGCTGCACGATCCCAGCGAGGTGATCGACGTGGCCGCCCGGATCCACCGTAAAAAGACCGTCACCGGGCTGATCAGCGAGTAGCGCAGAGCTGCCTGATCGAGCGTGTATCCGCAGTCGGTTCGTGACCGTCGCCCGCAGCGACGTGAACGGACTCGGCGTTTTCGAGCTGAAGCGACGCGCCTGAATCCGGCCAACTTGGATCGTGGTCGGCGCCCGATAGTGTAAGGAATATGGACTTCGCGGCGCGACGTGAGGGGTGCCAGTGGTTCGGGATGAGGCATGCATAGGCTGCCTAGGCGTCCTCACCGTCGCTACCCGCGGGCGTGTCGGGCCGGGGGAGGTGCTGGTCAAGATCCGCGGCGGGTCGGAGACCTATCTGGCCTGGTCCGACACCCCGCTTCCGAAAGACACCACCGTGCTGATCATAGAATCCCGTGGTGCCAGAGCGGTCGACGTCATCGTGTGGGATGCACCATCGAATGAGATCGCCGATGGTGCTGGCTAGCGTCAAAGGGCCGCCACGCGTAGCTCGCCAGGCCACATCCGTGGGCGACGCCGGCTTGCCATCGCTGCAGTTCAAAGTGGCCTACTCGTGAGAATGGCCCTGTCGTAGTACTGAGGAGACGAGTCATGTTCGGTTACCGTGTTCCGGCCCCCGATGAGGCCATGCTGATTTCCGGGGGTCGAGCAGCCCGCAATGGTGCGCCCTTCCGTGTCGTTACCGGTCATGGCGCTTTCATCTTGCCGGTTTTTCGGAAGGTGCGGTTCCTGACCTTGGCCATGTGCGAGGCGGAGGTGTCGGAGACCTGCGTGACGAAGCAGGGCATCGCGTTGAATGTGCGCTCGGTGATCGCGTTCAAGGTTGGGAATGACGCCGAGAGCATTATCAACGCGGGGCAGCGGTTCTTGTCCGACCAGGATCAGATGTCGACCTTGACGGGGCGGATCTTCGCCGGTCATCTGCGTTCGATCATCGGTTCGATGACCGTCGAGGAGATCGTCACCGAGCGGCAGAAGCTGGCGATCGAGGTCCTCGATGGTTCGAAGGCGGAGATGGCCAAGATCGGTCTCACCGTCGACTCGTTGCAGATTCAGTCCATCGATGACATGAACACCGGCTATATCGATGCGATGGCGGCTCCCCACACCGCTGCCATCCAGCGGCAGGCACAGATCGCGCAGGCGCAGGCGACCCAGGCCGCGGCCGAGGCTCAGCAGGAGTCGCAGCGTAACCAGGCCGAGTACGCCCGGAAGACGGCCGTCGTACAGGCGGAGTACAAGGCCGAGGTGGACCGGGCTCAGGCCGAGGCTGGGCAGGCCGGGCCGTTGTCGCAGGCCCAGGCGCAGCGTGAGGTCATCGCCGCGCAGACAGAGCTGGCCGTGCGCGAGGCCGAGCTACGCCAGCAGCAGTTGGTGGCCGAGGTCGTCAGGCCGGCGGAGGCCGACGCGCAGCGGGTTCGCATTCTGGCTCAGGCCGAGGCTGAGCGGATGAAAGTCCAAGCCGAGGCTGCGGCCTCCTACGACCGCGTGGCACTTGATCGGATGCTCATCGACCAGTTGCCACAGATCGTCAGGGAGGCGGCAAGCGGTCTCTCCGGCGCGAACGTCAATATCCTGAACGGGGCCGATGGCCTCGGCGAGATCGCCGCAGGCCTCGTCGGCCAGGGACTGACCATTCTCGACGCGGTGAAAAAGAACCTCACGGCATCCGCGGAGGAGGCCCCCACCCCAGAGCGCGGGCTCTCCGTGAAGCGGGGCAGTAACCAGGCCGACGCCTAGCCAAGGTTGCTTGCTTTCCGACCTAACGAGGAGGTACGCGAGCGCGACGGGTCCGCCGGCGGATGAGCCGAGAGGTCCCCGAGCCGGGTGATCGGCGGTTCACAGGTGGCCGGTTCACCGTTGGGGGGTGTCGAGAAGTTCCTCGCGGCACGGGTCGACCTGCTCCCTGCCAGAAGATCCGAGGATCAGTGCGATCTTGGAGCCCGGGACGCGCTGACACGTGGGGGGGCCTGACCTGCAGCGTTCCCGAGTCTCATGCGCGACCGAGGCTGCGGATTGAAAGTCCACAGCCGTGGAGGAATCACCGGGTTCGATCTGGAGAAGGGCGTGCCCGACGATGACGCTTGATGCCGCTACAGCTGAGTGCAGCAGAGCACGGTTGTTGTCTGTGATCCTTTCACCACGTTCGGTCGCGTGATCAGCGTTGTCCGCCGTGCGGGGGACGGCTCTGGTGAATCCGATCGGGGAACCCGCGTGTTTGGCGGCAGTGCTCGCCCGTTGCCGGACCGCGGTGATCTTTAGCCGGCTCGATGCCGGCATGGACGGAACGTGGGCACGCGGTCGGTAGGGGTGTGCCGATCGGGTGTGCCTACGAAATGCCTAGACTCACTCCTGCCTGAACCTGCAGGTCAGCACCCGAACTCAATATTCGAGCGGTACAGCCGACTCTGCGGCCCAGACCGGCCAGTTCGCCGGCCATCCTCCGGTATCTCCAGGTCGGATTCTCCGATGCCAGGCGCAAGATCACTGCGCGGACCGTCGGCCGAGTCGCCGGGGATAGGTCCATCGTCGTTTCACCAGGTCGGGGTGCGTGCAGCACGGTACGGGGTGTCACGAGCAAGCGCAGCCGTCCGGTTCGGGGATGCGGCGGGCCAGCGCAGAGATGATCGCCCGGTCGGCCCAGGAGGGCTTGGGTGCGCCGATCTGCCGCCGTAAGACCGCGAGCTGATCACGGAGCACCAGAATTTCCGCGTCCACGCCCCGCCACAGGCTCCACGGGCGAATGCGATCTGAGAGCGGTACGCTCCGCCGCGAGGTGCTCGACCGGATGCTGACCTTCAACGAGAGGCATCTGTGCAAGGTCCTCACCGAATACGCCGAGCACTAGGCCGATCATCGTCCGTGTCGAAACCACGGTCACGCGGCCGATCAGCGACCTGGCTGACGTCCGCTCCATCCGGTGGCAACCGGTCCTCGACGGCTTGATCAGCCAGTACCACCCGGACGGCCTGAACATGGACGGTCAACGATCAGAACCCAATTTTCGAGCGCCACAGGGCTCTGCCGCTGCTAGGCACCGCCTGCCCGCTAAGTAAGAAACCGCAGGTCGCACCCATTGGCTTAATTCTGGGCACCCACCAAGCTTGATCCTTGCGCCGATCCTCACACCGGGCTGTGCGGAAACAGTCGCTTCATGCGGTTGAAACACCACGCCCATACCCTGCCTGCGAAGCAAGATCACCCGTGCCAAACACGGTCGCCTGCGGGATGAAGATTACAGAGGATTGGTGAGAACGCGTTGAGCGAACTGAACAGGCGTGGCTTCATCGGTGGCGTGGGCGCGGTCGGTGCGCTGGGCATCGTGGGTGGGGCGACGGCTCCAGCCTTTGCACAGGGGAAAGCCGCCACGCACGCAGCTACGGTTACGTCCGGACCAGGGACCTCGGAAGGCGGCTTCGAACTCGAAGAGGCAACCGTGGCCGAGATCGCGGCGGCATTCGACTCCGGTGCGCTGACGTGTGTGAAGCTCACCGAGCTCTACCTCGCGCGGATCGCTGCCTATGAGGATGCCGGTATCCGGCTGAACTCGATCACGACGATCAACCCGAACGCGTTGCGCACCGCGGCGGAACTCGACCGGGAGCGGCAGCGGCGCGGGCCGCGGAGCCCGCTGCACGGTATTCCGGTCTTGTTGAAGGACAACGTCGACACCTTCGATATGCCTACGAGTAACGGTTCGGTGATCCTCAAGAACTCGATCCCGCCGGACGACGCGTTCATCGCCGCCGCGCTGCGTCGCAAGGGCGCGCTTATCCTCGGCAAGGCGTCAATGGGGGAGTTCGCAGGGGGTAGCTACAACACGATCGACGGGCAGGTCACCAACCCGTACAACCTCAAGCGCAACACGGGCGGATCGAGCGCGGGCCCAGGTGCGGCGCTGGCCGCCAACCTTGCCGTGCTGGCAATCGGCACCGACACCAGCACCTCCGTCCGCGGTCCGGCGTCCTACAACGGCATTGTGGGCCTGCGGCCCACCACTGGGCTCATCAGCCGTGACGGCATAGCGCCGAAGGACCTGCTCTTCGACACCGCGGGCCCAATGGCGCGCACGGTGACCGATACGGCGCTGATGCTCAACGCGGTCGCCGGGGAGGACCCGGCCGACCCGCTCAGCGTCGAGGTCTACAACAATTTCCCTCAGCCTTTGAGGAAGAAGGCCGCGCAGGGCCGACTGGACTACACCAAATACCTCAAGAAGGGTTCGCTCAAGGGCACCCGGCTCGGCGCCGTACGCGACTTCTTCGGGGGGGACCCGGAGATCGACGCGCTCGCGGAGAAGGCGCTCGAGACCATGAGGGCGCGCGGCGCCAAGATCGTCGATATCCAACTCGATCCCGCGTTCCTGGACTTCTATGTGACCAACGGCGCCACGAACATCAGGAAGATCGCCGACTACCGGTTCAAGGCAGATTGGGAGCAGTACCTGGCGACGCTCGGCCCGAAGGTCCCGAAGACCGTGGAGGAGTTCATCCACATCTACGAGACCGAGGTCAACAAATCGCCGCTGCCGGTCGAGAAGAGTGTCCTGGACCTGCTGAAGGGCTCGCTGGCCACCTCGGCCGACATGCCCGCGTACAAAAACCTGATCGCGAAAGTGCTCCCAGAGGCGACCAGGCTGAAGCTCGCGATGTTCAAGAAGTACCACCTCGACGCGATGGTCTTCCCCTACTGGACCAGCTTCGCGTCCCCGATCAGCAACCCGGCGTTCAGCATCCCCGACCCTACGTTTGTGCCGTCCTCGCGTCCGCAGCCGTCGATTTTCGCCGGTTACAGCTCCATCGGTTTCCCCGGCATCGTGGTGCCGATGGGTATCGGCTCGCAGGGGTTGCCGATGACGATCTCGTTCATGGGCAGGCCCTACACCGATGGCCAGTTGCTCGGGTACGCGTACGACTACGAGCAGGCGTCACAGCTGCGGGCACCGTCCCCACTCGTGCCGCCGCTGCAGGGCGAGACGTTTTCCGCACCTACGCGGTAACTACGGCGGGCTCGAACAAGGGTCTCCAAAGTCGAAGAACAGGTCGGAGACGGGATGCGCCGGTTGCAGCGATTTGGCTGCTCCATTCCCAATCTCTGTCCGTCTTCTCGGCCGGCTCGCTCTACGTCTGGTCTGTCTCTCCGTGCTGTTGTTGTAGCCAGGTGCCATCGGTGGGTACGGGAACAGATGTCGTAGGTGAGCGCGGGTATGACGGATCCACCGCCGCTCGGAGGTGAAGCCCAGCAGGGCCTGCAGCACCGCCAGCGTGACCAGCTCCGCGTCGCTGAGCTTCGGCGTGATGGCCCACCGACGGGGGCCGGGGTGCCAGCTGAGGTGATTCCTTCAGCAGGTCGTCGGATCTCACGTACAGTGCGGTGGCCAAGCTGTCGAGGTGCGGCTTCACTGATGTCTCCGCCTCCCCTAAAGCTAAGGAACATGGAGTGGGAGGCGGGACCTCGCTACCGAATCAGGTGATCACACTCTTCGGCGGCGGTTTCGTAACTGCCCAGAAGGAAGGTCTGGATCGCCGCCAGTTGGTCGTCGGAGAAGGTGGCCATCGATCGGCGGCTGCGGGCGTCGATCCCTTCGTAGAACGAAGCGATCCGTTCGAGCGCCGGGGCCCAGGCTTCGACGAGTACGCGGCGGCGGTCCTGCGGGTCCGATTTACGCCGGACGTATCCCGCCTTCTCTAGGCGGTCGATCATGTGCGTGACCGCGCCGGTGGTGCGTCCGAGCTAAGAGCTGAGTGCGCCGGCGGTGGAGGCTCCGACGCGGTTGAGTACGTGCAGGCAGGGCAGATCGGTCTGCGCGATGCCGAGATGCTGGGCGATCAGGTCGTTCAGGCGTCCCAGGGCTCCGGCGAGGTGTCAGCGGGTGGCCCTGTGGGGTGCGGAAACCGGGCCCGATGCATTTGACCTGCGGGTTCGTGGCTTGAGCATGTTCGGGTGGCAGGCATCCTGGCTGCTTGTGTTCTGGTTCGTGCTCTACTTCGTTCTCGGCCGTATCTTCCAGTTCCTGGTGTTGTTCGGGCGCGGCGATCGTGCCAAGGAGGCCGAGACCGTCGTGCTTCGGCACCAGGTCGCCGTGCTGCGTCGTCAGGTGAACCGGCCCGACCTCAACGATGCGGATCGGGTTCTGTTGGCTGCGCTGTCGCGGTTGCTGCCTCGCTCATCGTGGAGCAGCTTTTTCGTGACTCCGGCGACGTTGCTCTGCTGGCACCGCCGGCTGATCACCCGCAAGTGGATCTACCCGCGTGCACGACCCGGCCGCCCTCCCACCAGGAAAGACGTCCGCGAGGCGGTGCTGCGGATGGCGCGGGAGAACCCGGGCTGGGGTTATCAGCGGATCAGCGGTGAACTCGCCGGGGTCGGCGTGCGGGTGTCGGCTAGCACTGTGCGTGACTTCCTCAAATGCGCCGGCCTGGGTCCCGCTCCGCGGTGTGACGGGCCGACTTGGGGGCAGTTCCTGAAGGCCCAAGCCGAGGGGATCCTGGCCTGTGATCTGTTCCACGTCGACACTGTGGCCCTCAAGCGGATCTACGTTTTGTTCTTCATTGAGCACGCCACCCGGGCCGTTCATATTGCCGGCGTCACGGCGAACCCGACGGGAGCGTGGGTTGCCCAGCAGGCCCGTAACCTCGTCATGGATCTGGGCGAAGGAGCGGAACGCGTGCGGTTCCTCATCCGAGACCGCGACGCCAAGTTCATCGGCACCTTCGATGAGGTCTTCATCGACGAGGGCGTCAAGGTGGTGAAGACTCCTCCGCAGACGCCACGGGCGAACTGTTATGCCGAGCGGTGGGTACGCACCCTACGGGCCAAGTGCACCGACCGGATGCTGATCTACAACGAGCGGCACCTGCGCTCGGTACTCGCGGCGTACGCCGCCCATTACAACGGCCACCGGCCTCAGCAGTCCGGCCGGCAACGACCGCCCGACTCCGATGAGCCGTTGCTGTCGACATAGTCGGGCCGTCGGGCCCGCCCGCCCGGCGGCGGAAAGTGCTCGGCGGTGTGATCAACGAGTATTACAGGGCGGCGTAGCCGATCCTACGAAGCCCCCGTGCCGGCCCGTTGATGCTGCTGCGTCGTATCGTGTTGCCCATGTCGCGGCCGGTACTCGCTGTTCACGGTCATCGGTTCGTGGAAGGACTTCCTCTGGCCGCTGTCGCGCTGACGGACCGCGGCAAGCGGCCGCTGCTGGTGTTCGCGTTCTTCCAGCGTCGGGTCGTCCGACGGTGTCGGCGGATTCACCGGTTCCAAGGGCTGACCGGCCGTCCAAGATGATGAGAGAGAGCATCTGTGACCGAGCATGATCCCAATCGTCTTCTCGACGCGTCCGGCGCGTTGCGTGAGACACAGCCGCCCTGGCCGCCGCGTGACGCGCTGCGGGTTACCGGTGTGCGGGCGATCGTCACCGCACCGGAGGGCCTGCCGCTGGTCCTCGTCCGGGTGGACACGTCCGACGACGGTTTGTACGGTCTCGGCTGCGGGACGTTCACCCAGCGGTACGAAGCGGTGGTGGCGGCGATTGAGGCACACGTCGCGCCGCTGGTGATCGGCCGTCACCCGGCCGACATCGAGGACATCACCCGCCTCGTGCACTACTCCTCGTACTGGCGGAACGGCCCGGTCCTGAACAACGCGCTGTCCGGTTTGGACCAGGCGCTGTGGGACATCGCAGGGAAACGCGCCGGCGTGCCGGTGTACGAACTACTCGGCGGGCGCAGCCGCGCGGCCGTCGAGGTGTACTCACACGCGGCGGCCGCCACCGTCGAGGAGACCCTGGACGCGGCGGAGGAGTTGATGGCGCAGGGTTTCCGAAGCATCCGGTTGCAGGTCGGCCAGCCCGGCCTCGGCGCCTACGGCGCCCCCGGAACGCCCGGCGGGTACCCGCGCTCACCGCATCCGGACGGCTGGGATGTGGAACATTACATACGCGGTACCCCCGCCCTGTTCGCGGCGGCGCGGGACCGGCTCGGCGACGAGGTCAACTTGCTGCACGACGTGCACAGCCGGTTGACGCCCAAACAGGCGGTGATCCTCGCGCGCGCGCTCGAGTCTTACCAACTGTCCTTCCTGGAGGACGTGATCGCGCCGGAGTACTACGATCGGCTGCCCGAGGTGCGCGCCGCGTCCCCGGTGCCGATCGCGGTGGGCGAGCAGATCGGCTCCGTGCCGGACGCGGTGCGGCTGATCCGCGACGGCGGCGTGGACCTGTTGCGCCTGCACACGTCCTCGGTGGGCGGGCTGACGCCGACCCGCAAGCTGGTTGCGCTGGCCGAACTGCTCGGCGTCCGAACCGCGTTCCACTCGCCCGGTGACATCTCACCGATCGGCGTCGCGGCCAACCTCGCGGTCGACATCTCCACACCGGCCTTCGGCTTCCAGGAGTCGCACACGTACAACGACGCCACGCACGAGATCTTCCCCGGCACCCCGGTGCCGGCCGATGGCCACCTGCTGCCGTCCGACCGGCCGGGCTGGGGCATCGAGTTGGACGAGAAGGCCGCCGCAGCGTACCCGCCCACCCGCTTCCTGTTTGAGCGGTGGGCCGCGGGTGTACGCCGTCCCGACGGCGGGCTGGAGGCTCCGTGACCGAGCGAAGCGAGAAGACTGGGAAACACAGCACCCAGCAGCCCTTCGTGCCCCGCCGGGTCCTGGTCACCGGTGCGTTCGGCCTGATCGGCGGCGCGGTGGTGGCGGCGCTGCGCGCCCAGGACATCGCGGTCACCGCGCTGACGAAGCAGAGGCCGGAGCCGGAGGCCGCGGCGGACATCGACCGCATCTTCATCGGGGACGCAGGTGACGTCGACCTGGTGCGGCGGGCGCTCGCGGACGCCGACGCGGTGGCGCACCTGGCGGCGCTGCCCTCGCCCAACCACGCTGATGCGGACGAGGTCTTCACCGGCAATACGCGTGCCACCTTCGTGGTGCTGGACGAGGCGGGCAGGGCCGGCGTCGGCCGAGTCATGATCGCGAGCAGCTACTCGATCCTCGGCCTGCCCTGGGCGCGGCGTCGCCTGCACCCGCCGTACTACCCGATCGACGAGCACACCCCGTTGCAGATCGAGGATCCGTACGGGCTGTCCAAGCAGGTGGACGAGGCGACCGCGGCCATGGTCGGGAGGGCCTACGGCACCGACATCGTGGCGCTGCGTTTTCCGTTCGTGGGTGGGCAGGACCGGATCCAGTACCGCCTGGCGGAGACCCTGCGCGACCCCGGCTCGGTCGCCGCCGAGTCGTGGACCTATCTGGACGTCCGGGACGCGGGAGAGGCGACGTACCGGGCGCTGATGGCACCGTTGCGCGGTGTGCACCGGGTGTTCGTGGCGGCGCCGGAGATCCTCGCGCCGTACCCGACCGAGGACCTGATCCGGACGTACCATGCGGACAGCGAGCTGCGCCGGCCGATCCCCGGACGCGCGGTTCCGCTGGATCTCGCCCCGGCCGGACGGCTCCTCGGGTTCACCGCACGGCACGTAGTGCCGCTGGAGACACGGCCGCTGCCGGGCCCGTCCGGCGGAGCGGCCGCCCGGTCCTGCGTCTGAAGTTGAACTTGGCCTTGCCCTTGACGAAGGCGAGTCCGGGCTCCACCGCCGCATAGTTGAACTCAGCATCAGATGAGCGCGTGTGGAGACGTACCGCAACCCCCTCGACCAGGTTCCGCAGTTGGGCGAGGACGTTCTGCGAGAGCAGTGCGCGCTGGTCCGTGAGCGAGTCGATGTTCCGACAGATCGCCTCATCCGCGCTCTGGATCTGCTCGCCAACCGTGGTCATCTCGTACTGATGTGCCTCGCGTTTTCCGGACAGCTGCTTGACGGTTAGTTCACGCTGTGAGCTGCCGGTTCAAATACTCGTCGTGGACTTGTTGAGGGGTCCGGTACTGGAGTCCTGAGTGGCGACGCCGAGAATTGTATCGGAATTCGATGTATCGGGCAACGTCACGGCGGGCGTGCTCGCGAGTGGGGTATTGGGTGCGGTGGGCCCGCTCATTTTTCAAAGCGGCGAAGAACGACTCGGCCATCGCGTTGTCGTAACAAATCCCGGTCCGGCCGACGGACTGCCTGATCCGGTGCTTCTTCAGGGTCTTCGCGAACGTGCTCGAGGTGTAGTTGCTTCCTCGATCCGAATGAAAGATCGCATCGTCGGCGAGCGGGTGATTGCGGGCAGCCATCTCGATGGCCTTCTCAATGAGAGGGGTCTTGTAGTCATCGCCCACCGCCCAGCCGACCACCGCCTTGGTGTAGCAGTCGATGACGGTCGCCAGATAGACCCAGCCTTCCCACGTCGGGATATAGGTGATGTCAGCGACCATCTTCTGGCCTGGCGCCTCGGCGGTGAAGTCGCGCGGCACCAGGTCGGGGATGTGGTGCTCCTGGCCGTCGCTGCCGGTGAGGCTGAACCGCCAGGGCCTGGGCTGACATGGCTCCAAGCCCAGCTCACGCATGAGGGACCGGACAAGCTCGGGACCGCAGCGAACGCCCCGGGCCACCAGGTCGGCGTGGACCCGCCGGTGCCCGTAGCTTCCGTCGGAATCGTCAAAGGACCCGCAGACGAGCGCTTTGAGTTCCTCGCGACATGCCTGGTTCGTCTTGGCGGCAGTGCTCGTCCGGAGCCAGACAGCGATGATCCTTAACCGGCTCGATGTCGGCATGGGCAGAAGGTGGGGACGCGGCCGGTAGGGGTATGCCGATCGGTTGTGCCTACCAAGTGGCCTAACTCGTTCCTGCCTGCTTGCAGGTCAGCACCCGAGACGGCCACGCGGGGTCGGCCTACTGAATCGATGCGCGAATGGCGGGCTCAGTGCTAGCCGACGCCGGCTTTGGTGTAGTCGCATACTCCCTTCGGGAAGATCTGCTCCAGGCGCTGCAGTTGCCCGGCGTCGGGTCGCCATGACCCGTACA
Organism: Actinoallomurus sp.; assembly: GCA_025964685.1. Taxonomy (GTDB): domain Bacteria; phylum Actinomycetota; class Actinomycetes; order Streptosporangiales; family Streptosporangiaceae; genus Actinoallomurus. The sequence continues at coordinate 16,530 of JAOPYG010000364.1, forward strand.
GGCCACGTTCGATCGCCGCGCTCACCGGCTGCAGGCGGCACTTGAACACGTCACCTTCGAACGGGCCGCCCGCGACGGTTCGCGACGTCCCGTGGATCGGGAAGCGCTGGGTGCACGCGCCGGCCGGGTGGTTGTCGAGGATGCCGCCCCAGACATGTGGCCCGGCGGCGATCTGGTCGCCCTGGGTGTCGAAGCAGCGGTCCACCGCGAGCGGCGGTTTGTTGGCCGCCATGCTGAGGTTCGGACGAGCGTGGATGCCGGCCATCCACTGGTCCATTACCGCCAGCGCCTGTGGGGTCTGGTCGAACTGCGCCGACGGCCGGGCGTCGGTGAACCAGATGACCTGGTTCGAGGCGTCGCCGTCATGGTCGAGCATTCGCCGGCGTTCGACGAACGACTGGCGCGTGTTGTGCATGTTCAGCTGGTCTTCGAGGTAGTGCCGCCAGTCGATGATCGGGATGTCGATGCGGCCGGAGAAGACCATGCCGCTGTCGTAGACGTTGCGGAGGGCGATGGGGTCCCCGGCCGTGCGGGGCGCCGGCGTGGTTCCGCCGTCCGGCGACAATCGCATGTTCCGTGCGCTCCACGGGTCGTATTGGGCCGGGTCGCCGCAGACCTGCGGCACGAACGGGCAGCCTTCTTGCACCATGTCGGCGCTGGACTTCCAGCTGCCGACCTTGGCGTTCAGGTCGAGGAACTCGGCGGGCGTGATCGCTCCGGAGCGCAGCGTCGTCAGGCCGTACTGCACGCCGGTGTTGTCCCACGGCGAGCGGGCGTAGCCGTCGGGGCCCACGCCGTAGACGTTGCGTGCGTCGTCCCAGTGTGTCCACTTCACGGTGTCCTTGACGCCCGGCGGATCCGTGATCTGCCATTCGGGATCGTTGTTGCTGGTCCAGTTCGGATCCAGTGTGAGCGGGGTCAGGCCGCGCCAGGCGGTGACGCATTCGGTGGAGCCGGGCTTGTTGCCGTTGTAGGGGTTCGGCACGGTGTCGCTGGCGTTGAGCCCCTCCAGCAGGCTCCGGTTCGTCCATTTCTTCCACGCGGGGTTCGCGGCGTCGGTGACGTCCATGTAGTACTCGAGGAGCTCACAGTCGCCGACGTGAATGGTCTGGGTGACCATGTCGGGATAGGAGTACTGCGGGATCGCGGCGTCGATCACCCGGGTGCCGTAGTTCTGGCCGTAGATGTACTGCTGGATGCCTCCGCCGGAGCCACCCACGCCGACGGTGTAGTCCGGCATGCCGTGCTCCTCGATGAAACGCTCCTTGGTCATCAGCGCCGTCTCGCCGCCGACGATGAGGTTGTAGTGCGTGTCGGTCCGGGTGCCGGTGGAGTAGATGACCGCGTACCCCTTGGACAGGCCTGGGTCGTACAGCATCCCGTCGGTGGACAGCGATCCCTGGTCGTGGCCGATCCCCACGCCACCGTCGAAGTGGAAGATGACCCGCCGGTTCCATTCACTGTCGTCCTGGTGGCCGGGGGCTTCGCCGAGCGGCGCGAGCATCGTGACGGCGTAGACGAACCGGTTGACGGTGCCGCGCTCGCGGCGCACCACGTAGTCGACGGTTCTGCCGTCCAGGGTGGTGGTCCGGGCGAGGTCGGCCGGCCGGCCGCCGTCGGCGGGCAGCGGCTTGAACTGCCCGCCGGTGCTCCGGTACAGGTAGTCGACCACGGTGGACGCGCCGCAGTCGCGGCTCCAGCCGACCACCTGGCCGGTCTTGGCGCCGTTCGCGTCCACCGCGAAGACCCGCAGGCCCTGGCTGTCGTGGTTGTCCACCAGCGGCTGCCCGAGACCGTTGCGCTCCGTCGTGCAGAGGAACGGCTGCTGGTGCGGCCCGGAGAAGATCGGCCCGCTGATCGGGAAGTTGCGCAGCCGTACGCTCGCGGCGCCGTGCCGGGCACGGCCGCGCACGGTGTTCCAGCCGAGCCGCAGTCCGGTGACCCGCCCGGTCAGCGACCGGCCGCCCGGGTCGGGATGGAAGGCGGCGGTGACGTCCGTACCGTCACGGGTGACCGTGACGTCGCGCGCCGCGTCGCCGGGGGCGAGCCGTACCCGCAGCAGCGCGTCGCCGCCACTGACCTGGTCGGCGCGACTGGACAGCACGTCGATCGACAGCCGTTTCCCGCCTGCCGCCGCGGCGGTCTGGCCGGCGGACTGGATCGTCAGGGAGCTCAGCTCAGCCGCAGACATGATTGTCGAGTTA
>JAOPYG010000394.1 GCA_025964685.1 Actinoallomurus sp.
CTATTCGGCGCTCCTGACCGGGCTGGCCCTGCTGCCCCAGATGGGCATGGCCGCCATCGCCTCTCCTCTGTCCGGGCGGATGATGGCCCGTACCGGGCCTCGCCGGCCCATGATCGTCGGCCTGGCACTGGGCGGTGCCGGGCTGCTCGGCCTGCTCGTAGCCGGCGTCCACACGCCGTACGGGCTGCTGGTCGCCCCGCTGATGGCGGTCGGGTTCGGGATGGCGTTCACCATGCCCGCCGCCACCGCCGCGGTCATGGGCGCCGCACCCGACGGGCGTGGCGGGATGGCCTCCGGGGTCATCAACGCCGCCCGCCAGGTCGGCGGCGTCATCGGTATCGCGCTTCTCGGCGCCCTCGTCGCCCACCGGGCCACCTTCATCTCCGGTCTCCACGCCGCCGTCATCATCGGCGGTGCCGCGTTCCTCCTTGGCTGCGGGCTCACCATCGCCGCGGTGGGACGCGGCCGTCAGCACCCCGGCCGGCGCCACCGGTCGGCCGCCTCGGTGCGAGGGCGTGGGACGACCGGCTGCCCGGCAGCCGCTGAGGCGTCTACCGGGCAGCCGTTGTGTGTCGGCGGCCGCTTGGTCAGCGGCCGCGAGAAACCCTCAGCGGGAAGGTGCCGTTGCCGACATCGCTGAGCGTGGTGGTGTTCGCCGCGAGGTACTGGTCCAGGTACGGCGAGCGGTCACCCTGGGTCGGCACGTCGAGCCGCGGGTCCAGCACGTCCAGGGCGAGCCGTGCGCCGGAGACCGTGATCGTGTGGCCCGAGGGAACGTCCCGCCAGCCGTTGGAGGTGATGGTCCCGATCTGGACCCCCAGCCGGTGCCCTTGCGCGAAGGTCCAGTCGGTCGACTTCAGGTCGAATGAGATCTGTCCACTGCGCTTCAGCAGTGCGACGTTCTCGTCGAACTTCGTCGCCGTGCCGTCCGGAGCGACGTCCCAGAGGCGCACCATCACGTTTCCGGTCGTGCCCGCGTTGAGCGTGATCCGCGGGGTACCCGTCAGCCGGAGCGTACGGGACGCGGGCGTGGACCAGGTCCAGAAGCTGGACGCGGCGGCGTCGCCCCGCTTGGCGGCGTTCTTCTCGGCGCCGGACAGCGGCTCACTCAGCGGCGCTCGTTCCATGTCCCAGCGGCCACGGTCAGCCGCGCCGGCCGACGGAGCGGCAGCACCGCCGTCGTCGACGTACCGGCCGGAGGAGAGGCGCGCCTCGTACGAACTCGTGGTCACCGGCCAGGTCGGCTGGGCGCGCCAGTGGCCGAGGCTGTCTTCAATGGCGTACGCCGGGTCGTTCACCGACGGCTTGGTGCCGCGCAGGTACTGGTCGTAGAACCGCATCACCTCGTCGAACCAGCCGGCACGCCCCTGCGACAGCCGGCCGTTCGCGTCCACGTCGTTGCCTCGCACGTGCTCCCACTGGCCGAGCCAACCGCGTTCCCGGCCGTGGTGGTTGTCCAGGTACTGCTCCGCGGCCTCAGGCTTGGTGTTGGGCTCGATCATGCCCTGGGTCACGAACAACGGCGTGCTGGTGCCGCGCGCGTGGGCGGCCAGGTCGCGGGCCTTCCAGTACGCCGAGTCCAGGTCAGGGTTGTTGTTGTTGGCGATGTTGTCGCTCAGGCACTGCGGATGGCTCGTCTCGTACTCCGCGGCCGCCTTGTACCGGTCGCTGTCGTCGGACATCGGCGGCATCGTCGCGATCGAGTTGTACGCCTCCGGCGTGCCGGTGACGTTCGGGCGCGGCACCTCGTTGCTGAACAGGTAGTTGTACATGTTCCAGACGGGCTCCTGCGCGACGACCGCCTTCAGGCTCGGCAGCTTGAGGTCGTTGCCCACCAGGCCGGTGACGGCGTCGTACGACTTGCCGTACATGCCGACCTTGCCGGTCGACCAGCGTTGACCGGCCGACCATTTGATGGCGGCACGGACGTCGGCCTGCTCCCCCGGGCCGACCCAGTCCAGACACCCGGTGCTCCCGCCGAAGCCGCGCAGGTCGACCATCACGAAGGTGTAGCCGCGCGCCATCAGGTGGGCTCCGTCGACGAAGTCCTGAAAGCGCGCCGACGGCCCGACCCGGTCCCACCCCTCGGGACCGGTCTGCCCCGCGTGCGCGAAGTAGGGACCGACCGAGAGGATCACCGGCGTCTTCGCCGTGGCCGGCAGGTTCGCCGGGCGCAGCACGTCCGCGTGCAGTACGACACCGCTGCCGTCAGAGGACGGGAAGTACGCCTCCGTCCACGCCGCGCCCTCGGGAACCCGTGGATTCTCCTCATGGGTGATCGGGGGGTCCGATGCCGCAGGCGCCGGTGCGGCCTGTGCCACCGCAGGCGAACTGCCCACGGCGAAGATGGTGACGGTGGCCAGTGCACCGGCCGCCGCGACGGCCGATGCCTTCTTGCCAAACTTCATATCCGCTCCGCTGAATCTGCTCCAAAGGGGCACGCCTGGGTTGCCTAGCGAGAGTAGATTTTTTCTGCGGAATTGTCGCCGGTCTTGTTTCCTCTCGGCATTCAGCGATCCGACCATGTAGACGTCGCCGTCTTCGTCGTCCGCAGCCGCAATTTCTGCGACCTATCAGCGGCGATGACGCAGCGCGTTCGCGGCGTAACTGTTCTTCGACACCTTCGGCCTATTGACGCAAGTGAAGAAGAGAAAATGACCGGTCCTGGACGAACTGGCAGTTACGAAGAAGGCCGGGGCCGTGACGGCCCCGGCCTTCGTGTGTTCGGTCAGCCGGCCGCGATGGCGAAGACGCCGATGGCGCCCGTGCTGAGCGAGGACGGCAGGGTCACGCTGGCGCCCGTCTTGCCGCTGGTGATCGGGACACTTGCAGCGAAGACGTACGTCTTCACCCCGTCCTTTCCGCTGGTGTAGTTGCGATACGGAGCACTGGCAGCGATCGCGTTCCCGAACAGGACGCTGCCGCCGCCGCCCGAGAGAGTCCAGTCGCTGAACCCGACCGTGCCTGTGGACGTGCTGCCGTCGGTGTAGTTGATCGTCGCCGTGCCGGACGATCCGTCCGTTCCGGCGTTGGTGGCGCTGGCGAGGAAGCCCAGCTTGGTGGCCCCGGCGGGCGCACTAATAGGGATCGTCTGGCCGCCGACCGTGATGTTGTCCGGCTGGCCGGCCGGGACGTTCGGCCAGGTGTACGTGATGCCATCAGACGTCACGGACGCACCCGGGGTGAGCCCCGCACCCGTCAGGGCCTGCTCTGAGTAGCTCCAGCCGCCGCCGTCGTAGTTGGCGCCGGAGGGAGCGCTGTCGTCGCTGATCCCGGTGTTGTCGAAGAACGGAGTCAGGTCGCCGGGTTTGGCGACGATCACCGACAGGGAGACCGGCAGGATCTTACCCGAGGGGCTGGTGAAGGTGATGTTCACCGGGTAGCTCCCGTCGGTGTCGCCCGCGGTCACCGTCAGGTCAGCGCTGGCGCTGCCGTTGGCCGACACGTTCAGCGTGCCGCTGGACGGGCTCACCGTGACCCCGGATGGGGCCGTGGCGGTCCACTGCACCGCCTGGTCGGCGGAGGTGACCGACTTCACCGACAACGTGGTCTTCCCGGACGAGCCGGGCTGCAGGTTCAGCGACGACGGGCTCGCCGAGCCGGTGGCGGCGAAGGTCGGGCCGTACGACGGGGGTGCGTTCTCCGCGCCCGTGCCCCACGAGGTCTCCGCGGTGCTCATCGTCCAGTCCAGCGTCGCGCCCTTGGCCAGTGAAGAGAACGGCACGGACAGCTTGCTGTTGGCCTTTCCGTTCAGCTTCATCGACTTCACGTAGTACTCCGACGCCGAGGCACCCGGAGCGTTGATCTTGATGGTCTTCCCGCTGGGCAGCGAGATCGTCGCCTTCGGGAAACCGGGGCTGCCGTAGACCAGCGTGTCGCTGCCCGGGTTCTCCGGGAACATGCCGAGCATCGACCAGACGAAGGCGGAGCTGTTGGCTCCCAGGTCGTCGTTGTCGGGCAGACCCGACGGGCCGGGCAGGTACAGCCCGTACCGCAGCGTGTTGACGGCCTGCTGGG
>JAOPYG010000396.1 GCA_025964685.1 Actinoallomurus sp.
GGAGGAGCCGGCCAGGCGCGAGGCGAACTCTGGCAGGCTCGACGGGCTGCCCCGCCAGAAGTCGCGCGCGCTGTCGCGGTACTGGCCGTTCCACTCGGTCCACAGCGGCGGGAAGTTGCCCACCTGGTAGCCGCCCTCGCCCACGTCCCACGGCTCGGCGATCAGCTTGACCTGGGAGACGACCGGGTCCTGCTGGACCAGGTCGAAGAAGGCCGCGAGGCGGTCCACGGCGTGCAGCTCGCGCGCCAGCGTGGAGGCCAGGTCGAACCGGAACCCGTCCACGTGCATCTCGGTCACCCAGTAGCGCAGCGAGTCCATGATCAGCTGCAGGGAGTGCGGATGCTGCACGTTGAGGCTGTTGCCCGTGCCCGTGGTGTCCATGTAGTAGCGCGGGTCGTCGTCGACGAGCCGGTAGTAGCTGCCGTTGTCGATACCGCGGAAGCCGAGCGTCGGCCCGAGGTGGTTGCCCTCCGCGGTGTGGTTGTAGACCACGTCGAGGATGACCTCGATGCCCGCCGCGTGCAGGCTCCGGACCATCAGCTTGAACTCCTGCACCTGCTCGCCGCGCTCACCGCTCGCCGCGTAGCCGTTGTGCGGGGCGAAGAAGCCGATCGAGTTGTAGCCCCAGTAGTTGGAGAGCCCGCGCTGGATCAGCGCGTCGTCGTGCACGAACTGGTGCACCGGCATCAACTCGATCGCGGTGGCGCCCAGCTCGCGCAGGTGGTCGATCGTGATCGGGTTGGCGATGCCCGCGTACGTGCCGCGCTCGGCCTCCGGGATCCCCGGGTGCCGTTCCGTCAGGCCCTTCACATGCGCCTCGTAGATCACCGTCTCGTGGTACGGCGTGCGCGGCAGCCGGTCCTCACCCCAGTCGAAGAAGGGGTTGACCACGACGCTCTTCGGCATGTGCGGGGCGCTGTCGTCGTCGTTTCGGGCGTCCGGGTCGGAGAACCGGTAGGCGAACAGCGCCTCGTCCCAGTCCACCTGGCCCTCGATGGCCTTGGCGTACGGGTCGAGCAGCAGCTTGCCGGGGTTGCACCGCAGGCCCTGCGCCGGGTCGTACGGCCCGTGTACCCGGAAGCCGTACCGCTGGCCCGGGCTCACCCACGGCACGTAGCCGTGCCAGACGAAGCCGTCGGTCTCGCTGAGGGGGACCCTCGTCTCCTTGCCGGCGTCGTCCAACAGGCACAGTTCGACCCTGGTGGCGACCTCGGAGAAGAGGGAGAAGTTCGTGCCCGCGCCGTCGTAGGCGGCGCCGAGCGGGTAGGGGTCACCCGGCCATATACGCATCACACCCGTCCATTTCCCCCAAGTGATCGACTCACACGCTTCCTCGGGAACCCACCTGTGACGTATCCAACACTGGCCCGAACCCCCGGCCACTAGGCAAAACGTCGCCTCCCGGGTTAGCTTAGGGGAGCCTTACCTAATGCCCCCGCGTCCCCCGCGCCCCCGAAAGGTCCCCCGCATGTACGTGTGCGTCTGCCACGCCGTCACCGAGGACGTCGTGCGTGAACACATGGAGGCCGGAGCGTGCTCGGCCAAGGAGGTACGCGCGGCCTGCGGGATGCGGCCGGGCTGTGGTTCCTGCGTCAACCGCATCTGCGCGCTGCTCAAGGAGAGCGCCCCGGAGCCGGTCCTGCAGGGCGCGGTCGAAGCCGCCGCCTGACCTCACGTCGCAGGCATTGCCTGCCCTTTGCGCTGCGCGTGCCACGATTAGGTGACATGGAAGGCGACACGGACGTCCTCAACCTGCTCAACGAGCAGCTCACGGCCGAGCTCACCGCGATCAATCAGTACTTCCTGCACGCCAAGATGCAGGAACACTGGGGGTTCACCGCGCTCGCCGAGCACACCAGGGCGGAGTCGTTCGACGAGATGCGGCACGCCGAACTCCTCACCGACCGCGTCCTCATGCTGTCGGGACTGCCGAACTACCAGCGGATCGACCCGCTGCGCGTCGGCCAGACCGTGCCCGAGCAGATCCGCTCCGACCTGGCCATCGAGATGGAGGCCGTCGGACGCCTGCGGCCGGGCATCGAACTCATGCGCTCACGGGGCGACGCGACCTCGGCCCGCATCTGCGAACGCATCCTTGAGGACGAAGAGGAGCACGTCGACTACCTGGAGACCGAACTCGAGCTCCTGGACGCCCTCGGCGAGCAGCTCTACCTCCAGCGCTACGCGTCACCGAGCAGCGAGTGAAGCCTGCTCGGGCAACCGGCCACCGAACGCCGCGTGACCGCCGCTCGACGACACACCCGAATTCGGCCTGTCGGCCCTTTGTCTGAGGACATAGTGGGCCGACGACCTCTGATCATCAGAAACACGCCTGTTGCCGATGTCGATGACGGCGCGACCGATATGCAGGCCGCGGCCCTCGATCTCCTCGACCGCCTGGTAGCCCTCCCGCCGATCCAGCGGGTCCGCGACGTCGCCCGTACGGCGATGGACGTCCGTCCCGGACGACGGCTTCGACGGCGGGCGCAGCGAACGGCCGCGATCCAACGGGGCGACTTCCTCCCGGCGCTCACCATCTGGGTCGTGACCGGCGTGAAGGACTGAGATGCCCTCAGTGGCCCCGTGCGATCCAATCTTGGAGGTGCGGGGCCTCGTCGCCGATCGTCGTGGAGTCGCCGTGGCCGGTGCGCACCTCGGTCTCGGGCGGCAGGGTGAGGAGACGGTCGCGGATGGAGTCGATGATCATTCCGAAGTCGGAGTAGGACCGGCCGGTCGCGCCGGGACCGCCGTTGAACAACGTGTCACCGGTGAAGACGGTGCGCAGGTCCGGGGCGTGGAGGCAGACCGCGCCCGGGGCGTGGCCCGGCGTGTGGAGTACGCGCAGCGTGGTGCCCGCCACGGTCAGCTCGTCGCCGTGCGCCAGTGCGCCGTCGGGGTCACGGTCCGGGTAGGTCATCCGCCACAGCACCTGGTCATCCGGGTGCAGGAGGATGGGCGCACCGGTGCGGTCGGCCAGTTCGGCCGCCGCGTCGATGTGGTCGTCGTGCGCATGCGTGGACACGATGGCGGTCAGCCGCCGGTCGCCGACCGCCGCCGCGATGGCGTCGGCGTCGTGCGCGGCGTCGATCACGAGCACCTCGCGGTCGTCGCCCACCAGCCAGACGTTGTTGTCCACGTCCCACGTGCCGCCGTCGAGGCTGAAGGTGCCCGACGTGACCAGGTGCCCGATCACTGTGCCCTCCATTCACTCCGCGCGTTCGGCCGGTGCTCTTGTGTCGGGCGGCTCGCCGATGCCTCACGAACGTCGCTCATAGCATCACCACCGAACGCAGGACCTCACCGCGTTGCATCTTGGCGAACGCCTCCTCGACCTGGTCCAGGCCGATCGTCTCGGAGACGAAGCCGTCCAGGTCGAGCCGGCCCTGCAGATAGAGGTCCACGAGCATCGGGAAGTCGCGGGAGGGCAGGCAGTCGCCGTACCAGGAGGACTTGAGCGACCCGCCGCGGCCGAACACCTCGATCAGCGGCAACTCGATCTTCATGTCCGGAGTGGGCACGCCGACCAAAACCACCGTGCCGGCCAGGTCGCGGGCGTAGAAGGCCTGTTCGTAGGTCTCCGGGCGGCCGATCGCCTCGATCACGACGTCGGCGCCGTGGCCGCCGGTCAGCGCCCGGATCGCCTCAACCGGGTCCGACTCGCGCGAGTTCACCGTGTCGGTGGCACCGAACCCGCGGGCCCACTGGAGCTTGCGGTCGTCGATGTCGACCGCGATGATCTTCGCCGCCCCGGCCAGGGCCGCGCCCGCGATCGCGGCGTCGCCCACGCCTCCGCACCCGATGACCGCGACCGAGTCGCCACGCGTCACGCCGCCGGTGTTGATCGCCGCGCCGATGCCGGCCATCACCCCGCAGCCGAGCAGCCCGGCCGCGGCGGGCGAGGCCGCCGGGTTCACCTTGGTGCACTGACCCGCGTGCACGAGCGTCTTCTCCGCGAACGCGCCGATGCCGAGCGCCGGGGACAGCTCGGTGCCGTCCTTCAGCGTCATCTTCTGCGCGGCGTTGTGCGTCGCGAAGCAGTACCAGGGGCGGCCGCGCAGGCAGGCGCGGCACTGCCCGCAGACCGCACGCCAGTTGAGGATGACGAAGTCGCCGGGGGCGACGTCGGTGACGCCGTCACCGACCGCCTCCACGGTCCCCGCGGCCTCGTGGCCGAGCAGGAAGGGGAAGTCGTCGTTGATGCCGCCCTCGCGGTAGTGCAGGTCGGTGTGGCAGACGCCGCAGGACCGCACGGCGACCAGCGCCTCCCCCGGACCCGGGTCGGGCACCAGGATCGTCTCGATGGAGACCTCAGCGCCCCGGGATCGCGCGACGACCCCTCGCACCTCGTGCGGCATGCGATCACACCTTTCGTCCCGCGGGTAAGGCATACGAGAACTATCACATCGCGGGATTCCGCGGATCATGCCGGTTCGCCACGGTCTGGACGCGGGCGCCCGTCAGTCACACGTGTGGCGCTCGACGGAGACCAGACAGCCGCCGGCGGTGTGCAGCACCCAGAAGCCGCCCTTCGGCAGCCGGGGATCCTCCGGGGGAACGGCGCCGAGGGCCTCGCAGGCGCGCCCGATGAGCTCCGGCACCAGCTCCCCGTGCGTGCAGACCAAGGTCGGCAGGCGGTCGCCGAGCAGTTGGACGAACCTGCCGCCGGCCTCCTTCGAGGCGGCCATCGGCGTGCCCATCGAGAACGCCCAGTCGCTGCGGATGTCGGCGCCCATCCGCGCCGCGTACGGCAGCACGGTCTCCATGCAGCGGGCGGTGGCGGAGGTCAGGACGCGGGCCGGGCCGAATCCGGCCAGTGCCTCGGCCAGGCCGGTGGCCTCGGCGCGGCCGCGTGAGTCCAGCGGCCGCAGCAGGTCGTCGTCATCCCATTCGTGCTTGTCGCCGGCCGACGTGTGCCGCAGCAGGATGTACGGCGTGGTGCGGGCCGGGCCGGCCGCGAAGTCCCGCAGCAGGTCGACGTCGTGCTGGTAGGTCAGGCGCCGCTCCGCCTCGGGCAGCGGGAGCCACTCCACCCGGTCGACCTCGTCGTTCGGCTCGAACTCCCCGTCGTTCCCGGTCGCGGCCCAGTAGTCGACGCGCTTGAGCCGGTGATCCTTCTCGTACTCCCGCGACGGGAGGCGGCGGCCGAGGACCGGCCAGATCCCGGTCTCCTCCCAGACCTCGCGTACGGCCGTGCGCAGCACGTGTTCGCCGTCCTTGGCCTTGCCCTTGGGGAAGGACCAGTCGTCGTACTTGGGCCGGTGAACGAGGATGACCTCGGGACCGTTCGCACCGGGCCGCCGTACCACGGCACCGGCGGCGTGGATGAGATCCGGAGGGTCAGCCATCGACGGTCCTCCATCGCCGCGTCCGCATGAGGTGGGTCTGGATGTGGAGCGGCCCGTCGTGGCGGGTCCACCGGCCGTCGCTGTCCAGCAGCCAGCACTCGGTGTCCATGCCCATCGCCATGTCGAACCGGCCCAGAAGGTCCGCGCAGTGGCCCGGATCCTTGACGCGGACGAGCGTCTCGACCCGGCGGTCGAGGTTTCGGTGCATGAGGTCGGCGCTGCCGATCCACACCTCCGGGTCGCCGTCGTTCTCGAAGGCGTACACGCGCGAGTGCTCCAGGAAACGGCCGAGGATGCTGCGCACCTGGATCGTCTCCGACAGCTCCTCCACGCCGGGGCGCAGGGCGCAGATGCCGCGTACCCAGACGTCGACCGGCACGCCCGCCTGCGACGCGCGGTACAGCGCGTCGATGATCACCTCGTCGACGAGGGCGTTGCACTTGAAGCGGATCCGGGCGGGACGGCCCTGCCGCTGGTTCTCCGCCTCCCGCTCGATGCGGCTCACCAGCCCGGCGCGGAGGGAGTCCGGAGCCACGAGTAGCCGGTGGTACTCGGTGTCGCGGGTGTACCCGGTGAGGTGGTTGAACAGGTCGGTGACGTCCTCGCCCACCTGCGCGTCGGCGGTGAGCAGGCCGTAGTCCTCGTAAATGCGGGCGGTCTTGGGGTTGTAGTTGCCGGTGCCGATGTGGCAGTAACGGCGCAGCGTCCCGTCCGACTCCTCGCGTACGACGAGGGCCAGCTTGCAGTGCGTCTTCAGGCCGACGAACCCGTAGACGACGTGGCAGCCGGCCTGCTCCAGCTTGCGCGCCCAGGTGATGTTCGCCCGCTCGTCGAAGCGCGCCTTGATCTCCACGACCACCACGACCTGCTTGCCGGCCTCGGCCGCGTCGATGAGCGCGTCGATGATCGGCGAGTCGCCGCTGGTGCGGTACAGCGTCTGCTTGATGGCCAGGACCTGCGAGTCGGCGGCCGCGTCCTCGATGAGCCGTTCGACGCTCGTGGTGAAGGAGTCGTACGGATGGTGCACGAGCACGTCGTGGTCGCGCAGCGTCGCGAAGATGTTGACGTCGTGCGGCAGCGCCGCCTCCGACGGCACGAACGGCGGGTACTTCAGCTCACTGCGGTCGAGGTCGGCGATCGCGGCGAGGCCGCCGAGGTCGAGCGGGCCCGGCACCCGGTACACCGCGCGTTCGTCCAGACCCAGCTCGGTCGTGAGCAGATCGAGCACCTCGGGGGTGATCGACTCCTCCACCTCGAGCCGGACGACCGGGCCGAACCGGCGGCGCAGCAACTCGCGTTCGAGAGCCTGCAGGAGGTTCTCGGCGATGTCCTCGTCGACCTCCAGGTCCTGGTTGCGGGTGACCCGGAACGCATGGTGCTCGATGATCTCGGTGCCGGTGAACAGCTGCGGGAGGTTCTCCGCGATGACGTCCTCGAGCGGCACGAACCGCGACGGAGACGCCTCCAGGAACCTCGGCAGCAGCGGCGGGACCTTGACCCGGGCGAACAGCGTCTCCTCGGTCTCCGGGTCACGGACGAGGACCGCGAGGTTGAGGGACAGGCCGGAGATGTACGGGAACGGGTGTGCGGGGTCGACCACGAGCGGGGTGAGCACGGGGTAGATCCGCCGCCGGAAGAGGCGGTTCAGCTCCTCTTTCTCCGTGTCGGCCAGCTCGTCCCAGCGCAGGATCTCCACGCCCTCCTTGGCGAGGGCGGGCAGGACGTCGTCACGGAAGCAGGCGGCGTGCCGGAGCATGAGCTCGTGCGCGACCTCGGAGGTGCGGGCGAGCACCTCGCGCGGCTGCTGGCCGCTCGCGGTCTGCAACGCGATGCCGGTGGCCATCCGCCGGGCCAGGCCCGCCACCCGGACCATGAAGAACTCATCGAGGTTGCTCGCGAAGATCGACAGGAACCGGACGCGCTCGAGCAGGGGGAGTCGTAGGTCGGCGGCCAGGTCCAGGACGCGCTCGTTGAACCTGAGCCAGCTTTCCTCGCGATCGAGGAACCGATCTTCGGGGAATTCGCCTTCTACCTCAGGGAAATGTCCGGCTTCGACACTCATGACGTATATGCTCCCCGCCTAGCGTGAACATGAAGCCAACGGGGGCTTACCTTCCTAGTATTCGGACACCTCGGTCCCGCAGACCTGCTTAGACCTGCCTAGACCTGCTCAGAAGGGGTCATACCGGAATCGTGCGGTTCCGGGGCCCGGCACGCAATACCTGCGACGGCAAGGTGTGGCCGACCAGACGTTCCGCACAGGCGGCAACGTCAATGAGCGCGTCCAGGTCGACGCCCGTGGCCACGCCCATGTCCTCCACCATGTGAACCAGTTCCTCCGACGCGATGTTCCCGGTCGCGCCGGGGGCGTACGGGCAGCCGCCCAGGCCGCCGACGCTCGCGTCGAAGTCCGCCACGCCGAGCTGGAGCGCGGCGAGCACGTTCGCCAGGCCGGTCCCCCGGGTGTTGTGGAAGTGCAGGTTGAGCGAGGTCTCCGGGTTGGCCATGCGGAAGTCGCCCACCAGGTGGGTCACCCGCGGTGGTGTCGCCATGCCGGTGGTGTCGCCGAACGACGCGCTGTCGGCCCCGTCGCGCACCGCGCGCGAGGCCACTGACACGACGCGCTCGACCGGCACGTCACCCTCGTACGGGCAGCCCCAGGCCGTGGACACGATCACCTGGCAGGTGGCGCCCCGGCCGTGCGCCAGATCGATGATCTTGGCGATGTCGTCGAGCGACTCTTCGGTGGAACGGTTGACGTTCTTGCGGTTGTGGGTGTCGGAGGCGGAGACCACGACCTCCAGCTCGGTGAAGCCCGCATCGAGGGCACGCTCGGCGCCGCGGAGGTTGGGGACCAGCGCGGAGTACCGTACGTCGCCGGCGCGCCGCACCCGGCTCCACACCTCATCGGCGTCGGCCATCTGCGGGATCGCCTTGGGATGGACGAACGACACGGCCTCGATGCGGCCCACACCGGTGCCGGACAGCGCGTCGATCAGCTCGACCTTCGCCTCGGTCGGCACGGGATCCTCGTTCTGCAGGCCGTCTCTCGGGCCCACCTCGCGCAGCGAGATCCGGCCAGGCAGATCCGTCATACCGCCCCACCTCCTGCCGCCAATCTAACGCCCGCGCAGGGCGAACCAGCCTCCTGCGGCCAGGCATACCAGCGCGGCGAGCGAAAGCGCGTACACCGACCCGGAGACGGTGTCCGCGCCGACGAAACCGCCCATGACCGCGACACCGAGCGTGGCCCCGGCCTGACGGGCGGCGTTCAGGACTCCTCCCGCCGCTCCGGCCGTCCCCTCCGGAGCGACGTTGATGATCGCCGACACCAGAGCGGGGAGCACGAACGAGACCCCGGACCCGGTCAGCAGCAGCCCGCCCGAAAGCCATCCGTACCCGCCCCCGGCCGAGACGGTCCAGCCGAGCGCCAGACCGCCGGCCGTGAGCAGCGTCATTCCCGCCAGGATGGGCGGGCGCGGGCCGAACCGCGCCACGAGCCGGCCGGTCACGGGCGGGTTGAGGACGAACGGCAGGGTGAGCGGCAGGAACGCCAGGCCGCTCGCGACCGCGCTGAGGTGCCGCTCCTGCTGGAGCAGCAGCGGCAGCACGAACAGGCAACCGTTGAGGGTGAAGTTCACCGCCGCGCCGGCCACCAGCCCCGCCTGTACGCCGCAACCGCGCAGCAGCGCACGGTCGAGCACAGGAGCGGCGCTGCGCCGTTCGAGCAGGACGAACACGACCGCCGCGAGGACCGTGGCCGCCCCCGATCCGGCCGCATGCGCCCACGAGCGCGCGCCGGCGGCGACGAGCGCGTCGGTGAGCAGTGCCAGAACCGCGCACGCGGCGAGCTGGGCGATCCAGTCGATCCGCCGGTCGCCGCGCGGGCAGCGCACCGCCGCTCCGGCGGTCAACGCGAGGACGAGCAGCGCGATCGGCACGTTGACGAGGAAGATGGCCCGCCAGCCCGCGAGGTCCACCAGCACGCCGCCGATGATCGGGCCCGCCGCCACCGCGGCGCCACTGACGGCCGCCCAGACCGCGACGGCGCGAGTGCGCTCGGTCGGCACGGGGTACAACCGGGCGATCATCGCCATCGACGCGGGCACGCAGGCCGCCCCCGCGACGCCGAGCACCGCGCGGAGCGCGATGAGGACTCCCAGCGTCGGAGCCAGGGCGGACAGCAGCGAGCCGAGCCCGAACACGGCGACGGCCGCCCGGAACACCCGGTGGGCTCCGTAGCGGTCGGCGACCGCCCCTCCCGACAGCAGCAACGCGCCGAACACCACCGTGTACGCCGTCGTGACCCACTGCAGGCCGGCAATCGAGGTGTGCAGTGAGCCGGCCAGATCCGGCTCGGCCACCGAGAGCACGGTCATGTCCAGCAGCACCATGAAGTAGCCGAGCGAGATGCCCGGCAGGGCGAGGACGTTCCCGGCGCTGGTCCCGGTCCGTTCTCCCGGTGAGGTCAGAATGGTCATGCGTCCACTCTTCGGATGGGGCCGTGCGCTCTCCACCGGCGAATCCGCATGCCCGTTCGGAAATCCCGAACGCTCGGCGCCGGTTCGGGTAGGCATGGAACTCCACCAGTTGCGGATCTTCGAGGCCGTCGCGCGCCACCGGACCGTGACCGACGCCGCGGTCGCTCTCGACCGGGCGCCCTCCAGCGTGTCCGAGCGAATCCGCGGCCTGGAGAGGTCACTGGGCGTGACGCTGTTCGAGCGGACGGCGAAGGGCCTGCGCCTGACCCCAGCGGGTGAGCGGATGCTGGTCTGGGCCCGCCGGCTCCTGGACCAGGCCGAACAGGCGCGCAGCGAGGTCGTGGGCCGACCCCGCCGGCTGCGGCTGGGCGCGCTGGAGACCATCGCCGCCACGTACGTGCCGCGCGTGCTGGCCCGGCTCGCCGAACGCCGTCCCGGCGTCGAGGTCGAGGTCCGTCCCAGCGTGAGCCGGGACGACCTGCTCGCCGACGTGATCGCCGGGCGGCTGGAGGCGGCGCTGCTCCTGGACACCGGCGACGCCCTCGGCGACCTGGGCTTCCCGGCTCCGGCCGCGCCGTTGACCTTCCTCGACGTCGACGGGGTCCCGCTCGTCCTGGTCGCGGCGCCGGATCACCCGCTGGTTGGACGCGACGGCCTGACCCCGGAGGACCTGTCCGGCGAACGCCTGCTCGTCAACGTGTCGAACTGCTCCTTCCTCATGGCCGCGGACCGGGTCGTCGGCCCCGGCCCGGAACGGGTCTGGGCGGGCGGGGTGCCGGTGATGCGCGCCTGGGCCGAGCACGGCCTGGGCATCGCGCTGCTGCCGGAGTTCGCGGTGTCCGCCGCCCGCGGAGCGGGCACCCTCACGCGGCTCGACCTGCCGGCCCCCGCCCTGAGCCTGCGGCTCGTCTGGCGCGGTGACCGCGAGGACCTTCCGGGCCTCCGCGACGTGCTCTACGCCGCCTGTGCCTAGCGGTCCTCCGGACGGCGGAGCACGTACGGCTGGATCATGCCGAGGCCGTGCGCCCGGCGGCGGGTGATGCGTGCCAGGTCGTACGCCTCGTCGTCACGCAGCTCCGCGGCCAGGCGCGCGTCGACCAGGGCCGTGCCGGGACGGGCCATCGTGGTCAGCCGGCTCGCGAGGTTGACCGTGGTGCCGAACACATCGCCGCGCAACGGCAGCACCGGACCGTACGCCATGCCCACCCGTACGTCGGGGATGCCCGAGTCCTCGCGCACCGCCTCCGCGACGGACAGGCCGATCTCGGCGCCGGTGCGCGCGGTGCCGGCGCTGAAGAGGACCTCGTCGCCGAGGGTCTTCACGACCCGGCCGCCGTGCCCGGTGACGACGTCCGAGGTGGTCTCCTCGAACCGCTCCACCAGCCGCGCCAGCTCACGTTCGTCCAGGTCGCGGCTCGTACGGGTGAAGGCCACCAGGTCGGCGAACCCGACGGCGGCCCGCAGCGTCGGCGAGCGGCCCACAGAGTCCTGTGAGGTGAGGAGCCGGGTAGCCTCGGCGGCGAGCTGCCGCCGCCAGGCGTGCACGATCAGGGGTTCGAGCTCGGCGATGTGGGACTCGGCGTTGTCCGTGATGAGCCGCAGGGTGTCCGCGTCCGGCGGCTCCAGCGGATCGCTGAGCGTCTCGACGAGGATGTCGATCTGCCATTTCGCGAGCCGCGCCATGGTCTGGCCGACGGCGCGGACCATGCGCAGCACGATCTCCTGGTCGAGCCCCCCGGTCTGGCCGAGCCCGGCGACCTTGGCGAGCGCCGACACGTCGCCCTCGGTGAAGGCGACCATGTCGTCGGGCACATGCGGAAAGCCGAGGCCGCGCCAGAGCCGCCGGGCGAACTCCTCCGAGACCCCGGCGGCCTCGATCGCGGCGGGACTGGTGAAGCGCAGCTCACCGCCCAGCAGCAGCTCCTCGAGCCGCCGGGGATCCGGCAATTCACTCATCCGCGCGCACCGTTACGGACGGATGCCGTCGCCGTCCGTCAGCTCTTCGACGAGGCGGTAGAGCTGGTTCTGCGTGTACTCGACCCGGGGGATCTTCTTGAGTACGAGCTGACCGTTCTCGCCGCCGGACTCGACCGCGAGCGTCCCCGTGCCGAGCATCCGCTCGATCAGGTTGTGCTCGAAC
The DNA here is from genome assembly GCA_025964685.1 of Actinoallomurus sp. Taxonomy (GTDB): domain Bacteria; phylum Actinomycetota; class Actinomycetes; order Streptosporangiales; family Streptosporangiaceae; genus Actinoallomurus. Next base: position 11,967 of record JAOPYG010000396.1, read on the forward strand.
GACACGTCGTTCACCCGGGTCAGCGGGATGTCACGGCCGGAGCGGGACAGGATGCCGTGGCGCATGACGAACCGCCGGTTCGTCAGCGTGTAGGTGGTCGTGGCCCAGCGCAGGAACGGCAGGAGGCCGACGACGATGATCGCCACGACGCCGACGGCCGCGACGATGATCCTGATCAGCGTCTGGGAGCCGCCACCTGGAATGAAGAAGATGACCACGCCGGCGACGACGACCGTGACGATCGCCCAGAAAATGGTGGCGACCAGCGTTGACCAGTGAGGATGAAATTCGAGGACGATCTGCTCATCCTCGGTCAACGAGTTCTTCGGAAGACCCATGGCGCATATCTTGACAGAAATCGCGGGCGCCAACGGAGCAACTCGATGATCAGGTCACCACTCGTATGACGACGAAGGTCAGCGCGATGAGCCACACGCCGCCGCCGCCCAGAGCGCCCGCGACGGCGGTGTCCACGGCGTACTCCTGCTCCTCGTGCGACGTGCGCAACCTGATCCATCCCGTTGCCGCCAGATAACCCAGCCACGGCGCGGCCAGCACCGGCACGCCGACGGCGAGGAGCCGCGCGCGCCCCAGGTGGTGCAGGGCGGTGGTCGCCTCGAGCCCGAGCAAAGCGACCACGAGGGCCGCGGTGAACCCCAGCACGCCCATCCGCGCGTACCGACCGGCGAGCGGGTGGTCGACGGGCATCCGCACCTGCTGATGCGCGTCGTCCAGCAGCGCCTCGGCGTCGGGCCCGCGCGCGATCCGGTCGGCGGGCTCGGGCAACGGCCCGGTCGCGTGCGGGCCGAACCGGGTGGTCAGCTCCCGCCACATCCCCGCGGCCCGCTGCTCCAGTACGTCCAGGTGTGCTTCCTCGGCCTCCATCGAGGCGTAGGCGGCGATCCGCTCCTGCTCGGCCTCCGCAAGCCGCCGGCGCGCGTCGTCGGCGGCGTGCAGGAGCCGGCCGGCCTCGGCCGCCAGGTCCTTGTACGACTGCCGTGCCGTCTGTGGATCCATCGATCTCACTCGCCCTGCTCGCTCGCGACCGTGAACGGGATGATCGGCTGTGGAGTGTCGCCGGTGCGCTGGTCATGGAAGAGCGCACGCCGCGGGCGGGGTGTCCAGCTCTGCAACTGGCCACCGGGCAGTGGCGAGAGCTCGCTGTCGCGGACGTCGAGGGCGATCCAGGCATCGATCGTCCGGATCGGACCGGACCGCTCCACGACGTCCGCCTTCAGCCGGTCGGCCGTGCGCCACCAGCCCAGAACGTGCATCTGCCCGTCCGGGCCGTGCTCGACCAGGCGCCGCAGCGCCGTCCGCACCGGAGCCGAGCGCGCGGTGACCGCGTCGACCGCGAACAGCACCACGTAGACGGGGACCAGCCGGTCGCCGGGCTCGGGCAGCTCCGTCACCTGCCGCACCTGGTGGCCTTCGTCGGCGAGCCATCGCGCCAGTCTCGCCACACGGGCGTTGGGCTCGCCTTCGAACAGGACGAACTCCGCCGCCCCCGGCCCGTGGCCACGGGCGAGCGACATGACCGCCGAGGAGAGCACGTCGTACGCCTCGTCGGCGCGGGTGCCGATCACCGCGAGGTTGCGGCCCGGATTGCGGTCGAAGCGCACGGTCGCGGCGCTTCCGGCCAGGTCGATCCGCTGCCCGACCATGCCCTCGCCGGGCGGCGGCGCCAGGACGCTCGACAGCGCGGGCACGTACGCGCCGTCGAAGATCCGGGGCGGCGCGAGATGTTCGGGACGGCGCTGCCACAGGTCCTTCTGCAGCACGTCGAAGGTGCCGGCGGAACCGGCGTCCGGCAGGCGCACCACCCGGTTGGCCTGCCGCGCGCCCGACTCGGCGTTGACGACGGCGCAGTAGCGCGCGACCTGCTGGGCCGCCGGGTTGTTGTCGGCCAGGATGCGCCGCGCCTTCGGCAGCGCGACGCGGAGCGTGAACTGGTCCAGGATCGCGGTGCGGCCCCAGAGCGCCTGCACGCCACCGACGTTCTGGCTGGCGAGCACGAGGTGGATGCCCTGTGACCGGCCCCGGCGGGCGAGGTCGTTGAGCAGGTAGAGCGACTCGTCGGTGATCCGGTCCTTCTGCTGGATCAGCACCTGGAACTCATCGATCACCGCGACGATGCGCGGCCAGCGTCCGTGGGGGTCAAGGGCGCGCAGCTCTTCGAGCTTGGTGACCTCGTACTCACGCGCCGCGGCGCCGCGGCGTTCGAGCTCCCGACCGAGGAACCGCAGCAGCGCCAGACCGAACTCACGGTCGTTGTTGATGTTGACGCCGATGAGCCGGGCGTGCGGCAGCCATGCCTTCTCGTTGCGCTTGCTCGCGAGACGCCCGAAGGACACGCCCTCCTTGAAGTCGAGCAGGTAGAACTCCAGCTCGTCGGGGCTGTAGCGCGCGGACAGCGAACCGATGAGGGTGTAGAGAAAGTTGGTCTTGCCCGAGCCCGGCGGCCCGCCGACCAGCGCGTGCACCGGGTCGTCGCCGAGCAGGACCTCCACGGGGTCGTACCGGTCGACGTCCTCGCCGATCGGTCCGCGCACGCCCGCAGCGGACGATTCGTTCCAGAACCCGGACGGGCGGAGCGCCTCGAACTGCGGCGGGTCGCGTTCGATGCCGGCCCAGTGCACGGCGCGCTCGCACACGGCGCGGACCAGGTCCGGTGGCGGCGGCTCGACCCTGACCTCCAGATCCCCGGTCATCGACGTGCGAAGCGACCCGTCCTCGCCGATCTGGATGGTCTCGATGCCGGGAGCGGGAGTCATGTGGGCGTCACGGCAGATCACGTGGATGCCGCACGCGGCGCCCGCGTGCATGACGCTCTGCAGGTGGGCGATCTCGTCGTCGCGGAAGTCACGGACCGGGCTCTGCACGATCACGACCTGCCAGGGCTCGGGTCGCCGCCCCGTGGCCTCGGCCAGCGCCGCGAGCGAGGAGTGGCCGCCGCCCAGGACGTCGCGCTGGATCCGCCGGATGTCGCGGTCGAGGGAGCCCAGCAGGTCCTTGAGCTCCTCGACGCCGTAGACCGTGAGCAGTCCGGGGCGCGACAGCGCGTGGAAGCCACCGAGACCGGCTCCCAGCCGGCGCGGGTCGTACAGGCTGATGCGCACCGAGCCGGGGCGTGCGGTGGCCACGATGCGGACCAGCAGGGAGTCGACCACGGCGTCGGCGGTGGCCATGTCGGCGCCGTTGATCCTCAGATGCCCGGCGTCCAGCAGGGGCACCAGCGCCGGGATCTCGACCGCGCGAACGGCGGCCTCTTGTGCCGGTTCGGGCACCTCACCTGCCTGCGAGGGGATGTCGCCGACCACCGACCCGATGCGGTAGAGGGACGGGCCGTCCTCGCTGGGTCCGGGTTGGGCCGGCCACCGCTTCCAGGGCGCCGACGCCAGGCCGGGGGCCGCCTCGTGGGCGCACTCCCGCCACTCTTCGAGCTTCGCGTCCGTCTCCGGGCCGTCGGTGGCCGCGGCCGCCTCGCGGGCGCGTTCGAGGGCGGCCTCCGCGTCGGCGATCGTCTCGTCGAGGTCGCTCCGGCGCGCCCGGATGGTGGCGCGTGCTTGCTGGATGTCTTTTCGCACGGCGGCGACGAGATCGCCGGGCTTTATGGTCATTTGTGGGTTCCTAGGGCTTTCACGCAGACGATGTCTTCGCTAATGGCGCTAAAGCCCTTCGGAATATTTGTTGGCCTCGTCGATCGCGGCGCCGATCTGCGCCTGGCATTCACCGATGCTCTCCACCGCCTGCCCCATGGCACCCAGTGATCCCTCCAGTGACTCGTGGTCACTGCCCTGCGCCACCGACACCAGGAACTGCAGCGCGGACTCGGCCCGGCCGCCGGCTTCGACCAGCAGCTGCACCGCCTGCTCGGCCTCTTCGCCGGCCTGGGCGATGGCGCCCTTGAGCTCTGCCACACTGGCCATGCAACAACCTCCGGGGGGACGGGTTTTTCATTATCCCGGCGTGCGGGGGGACGGTCCAGTTCCGCGTCACTTATCGGACATGTACGACATCTCCCGCGCTGAGCAAATGCTCACCGTCCGGTGCGTTGACCACCAGGCGACCGGCCTCCTCGATGTCGGCGGCCCGCCCGGTCAGCACCGCGTCACCGGGCAGCTCGACCCGCACGTGCCGGCCGAGAGTGCCGCACATCTCGCGGTACGCCTCACGCAGTGCCGCCTCCCCGCCCGGACGGAACTCCTCGTGCCGGACGGCCAGCTCGCGCAGGATCGTGCGCAGGAGCGGGTCGCGGTCGGCGGGGACGTTCTCGATGTACAGCGAGGTCGCGGTCGGGACCGGCAGCTCGTCCGGACGAAGGCTGACGTTCAGCCCGATGCCGATGATCACTCCGGCCTCCACGCGCTGGGCCAGGATGCCCGCCAGCTTGCGCTCGCCGATCAGCACGTCGTTCGGCCACTTGAGCGTCGCGCCGGCCACCCGGCTCGTCGCGAACCCCTCCACCTCGGCGAACCTGCGCAGCGCCGACACCACCGCGACGCCGGCGACCAGCGGCAGCCAGCCGAGCCGCGTGACGGACTCCTCCTGCGGGAGCAGCACCGAGAACGCCAGTCCCGAACGCGGCGGCGCGGTCCAGGTGCGGCCCATCCGGCCGCGCCCCGAGGTCTGCGACTCCGCGACCAGCACCAGGCCCGGCTCCGCGCCGGCGCGGGCCAGCTCGGCCAGGTCGGTGTTGGTCGAGCCGGTCTCCTCCAGCACCCGGATCTCGCGCCAGAGGCCCCCGGGCCGGACGAGCGCACGGGTCAACGCGCGTTCGTTCAGCGGTGGCCGGTCGAGATCGGTGTACGGCGAGTGACCGCTGTGCCCATCGGCTCGCTCGCTCCGCTCACTCACGGGCTCAGCCTATGAGGCCTCAGCGTGGCGCCTTTCCGGACACCCCGACGCCGAACTCGAACTCGCGGTAGACGCGGGCCCAGAAACCCTCGCGCAGCCAGTCACGCGCCTCCTTGTAGGGGCGCAGCGAGTGACCGAGCTCCTTCTCGCCCTCGATCAGCAACTCCTTGTCGATCACCGTGGGCAGGATCGGCCCGGGCAGCAGATCACGGATGTTGTCGCGGCCCCGGGTGAGGATCCACTTGTGCGCGATGTGCTCGCCGATCTCCTCCATCTGCGAGCGGGCCGGCCCGAGCTTGGCGACCGAGCCGATCTGGGAGACCTGCTGGCGTATCACCGCCGGTGACGGCACGGGCTTGGGCGGGCGGGCGCCGAAGACGGTGGTGGGCGAGGGCACCGCCGGAGGGTCGGCGGGCGTCTCCTCGGCGCTCTCTCTGCTGGTGTCGAGGTCGAAGTAGGGCTTGACGAACTCCGCGTGCACGACGTCGACGGTGTCGGACTCCCAGATCAGGCGCTCGGCCTGGTTGGTGCCGTACGGCGGCTCCACGCCCCACAGGTGGATGCGGACGCCGTAGGTCTGCGCCGCCTCAACGGCGGGGACCATGTCCTCGTCGCCCGCGATGAGCACGGTGTCGCTCACCGCGTGGTGGCGTGCGAGGGCCTCCAGGTCGCTCCGGATCTGCGCGTCGACACCCTTCTGCTGCCCTCGGGCGTTGAGGTTGCCGAGCCGCACCTTGACCCACGGAAGCTGCGCGATCACGCGCTGGTCAACGGTGGGCACCCGGTCGCGGGCCGCGTCGTACCAGTAGATGCGCAGGAGTTCGGCGCGCATGCACTCGGCGGCGCGCTCCTCCAGAGCCTTGATCAGCCCTTCGGCGTCCACGCGGTAGGAGCGCCGCGAGGAGATGCCGAACAGCAGATCACCCGCCGCGGCGTAGAGGTATCCCACATCGACGAGGATGGTGAAACGCGGAAGCGGTGAGAGATGAGACCCTGGCTGGCGAACAGTCATCACCTCTGACTTTAGGTTAAACACAGCTCGCCGTCCCGTGATGCTTCCTTTTACCGGTGCTACAACTCCTTGCGCATCCGTACGACGTGCCGGCCCTCGATGGCCTCGCGGTCGGTCTCACGGTAGCCGAGCGACTCATAGAGTCCGATGTTGGAGACCATCTTCTCGTTCGTGTACAGCCGCAGCGCCGGCATGCCCAGTGACCGGGCCCGGAACTCCGCGAACGCCATGAGCCGCCGGCCGAGGCCGCGTCCCTGCCGGTCCGGCCGTACCGCGACGTTCTCCACCAGGAGCTCGCCGTCGGAGGCGTCGAGCACGATCAGCGCGTCGATCCCGCCGTTCTCCAGGACGTAGACCCGCCCTCTCGAGATCAGCTCACCGTAGTCGGCGAGCATCGGGAGCGGGCGGGCGCCGATCAGCCGAGCCCATGGCTCGTACGCCGCCTGGACGATCGTCTCCACCGACACGCGGTCGGCGGCCTCCGCCGGCCTGATTCCCATGCCCTCAGTCAACTGCCGGATTCGCCGAGATCATCCCGTGTTCTGGAGGCCAGCGGCGACACCGGCGGCGGCCAGCAGCAGGAGGTCCTCCACCTTTTCGCGCTGGGCGTCGTCCTCGATCCCGGCCCGCAGCTCCTGCAGCGCGCGGAGCTGGAGATGGGACAGGGCGTCGACGTACGGGTTGCGCAGCTCCACCGCGCGGGACAGCACGCTGCGGTCCTCCAGCAGGCGGGTGTGCCCGGTGACCTGGAGCACGAGGGCGCGGGTGCGGTCGTACTCCGCCAGCACCGCGGCGGCCAGGTCGGGCCGGTCGCCGAGGGCGAGGTAACGCTCGGCGATCGCCCGGTCGGTCTTGGCCAGGCTCATCTCCGCGTTGTCCATGAGCGCGGCGAACAGCGGCCAGCCGCGGTACGCCTCGCGCAGCTCGCCCAGGTCGTCCACGGCGGCCAGGCCACTGCCCAGGCCGTACCAGCCGGGCAGGTTGACCCGCGTCTGCGTCCAGGAGAACACCCACGGGATGGCCCGCAGGTCGTCCAGCGAGGCGGTCGCCTTGCGCCGCGACGGGCGCGAGCCGAGCCGCAGGTTGGCGATCTCGTGCAGCGGGCTGACCTCCGCGAACCAGTCCGCGAAGCCCTCGGCCTCGGTCAGCGAGCGGTAGGTACGCTCGGCCGCCGCGCTGATCCGGTCGGCCAGCGGGCGGAACCGCTCGGCCGCGGCCAGTGCGCGCTCCTCGATCCCCGGGGTGGAGGCGAGCAGCACCGCGCTGGTCACCTGCTCGATGTGGCGCTGGGCGATCTGCTTGTGGCCGTAGCGGGCGAAGATCACCTCGCCCTGCTCGGTGACCTTGAACCGGCCCGCCACCGATCCGGGCGCCTGCGCCAGCACCGCGCGGTTCGCCGGGCCGCCGCCGCGGCCGAGCGCGCCGCCCCGGCCGTGGAACATCGTCAGCCGGATGTCGTGCCGGGCCGCCCAGGAGGTCAGCGCCGCCTGCGTGTCGTACAGCTGGAGCGTCGCGGTCGTCGGCCCGAGCTGCTTGGCCGAGTCGGAGTAGCCGAGCATGACCTCCAGCCTGCGGCCGGTCTCCAGCAGCCTGCGGCGTACGGGCGCCAGCCGCAGCATGCCGTCCAGCACCGCCGGGGAGCGCTCCAGGTCCTCACCGGTCTCGAACAGCGGCACCACGTCGAGCACCGGAGGCCGCCCGCCGAGGGCAGCGTGCTCGGCCAGCTCGTAGACGTTGGCGATGTCCTCGGCCGACCGGGTGAAGGAGATGACGTAACGGCGGCAGGCGTCGGTGCCGAAGCGCTCCTGCACCCAGGAGATGACGCGCAGCGTGTCGAGGACCTCCTCGGTCTGCTCGCTCAGTCTCTGTCCTTCGCGCGCCTCCGGCACGACCGACCGGGCCCGGATCTCGGCCAGGGCCTGCTCGTGCACCGCGGAGTGCTGGCGGATCTCCAGCTCGGCCAGGTGGAAGCCGAACGTCTCGACCTGCCAGATCAGGTGCTGCAGCTCCCCGTACGCCTGGCGGACGGCGCCCGCCTCGACCAGGGAGTCCTGGACGACGCGCAGGTCGGTCAGGAGGTCGGCCGCGCCTCCGTACCCCAGGTCGGCGTCGCGCCGCCGGGTCGCCTCGACGCGTTCGGCGGCGTAGAGCAGGAACTGGCGGTGCGGCTCGCCCGGCGAGCGCTTGGTGATGCCGGCGATCAGGTCGGGCTGGGCCGCGCGCGCCCCGGCCAGCGCGCCGCGCAGGTCCGCGGACGGCGGCGTCGTGCTCTCGTGCGGCGTGAGCGTCCGGCCGACCCGCGTGCAGGCGAGGCCGAGGGCGCGCAGGATGTGGTCGGCCTGGATGCCGATGGCCTCTCGGGTGATCTGCGCGGTCACGTACGGGTTGCCGTCGCGGTCACCGCCGATCCAGCTGCCGAAACGAAGGTAGGGACGGGCCAGCGGCGGGCGCGCCCCGGTGCCCGGCGCGAGCGCGGTGTCGAGGGAGCGGTAGATCGACGGCACGACACGGAACAGCGTCTCGTCGAAGATCGCCATGGCGGTACGGACCTCGTCCAGCGGGTCCGGCTTCGTACGGCGCAGCTGGGACGTGCGCCACAGCAGGTCGATCTCCTCCAGCAGCCGCCGCGTGATCTCGGCGCGTTCGCCGCTGCCGGAGCGCGAGTCGTTCAGCTCGGTGAGCAGCGCGCTGATCCGCAGGATGGCGGTCACCACGGCCCGGCGGCGCGCCTCGGTGGGGTGCGCGGTGAGCACCGGGCGCAGCTCGAGATCGATCAGGAGCTGGCCGATGCGCTCGTCACCGATCTCGCGGACCGCCGCCGCGACCGACTCGCGCTGCGGCTCGTCACCGGTGTCGCGCTCGCGCAGGATGCGGATGCGCTGGTGCTCCTCGGCGAGGTTGGTCAGGTGGAAGTAGACGGTGAACGCGCGCGCGACCAGCTCGGCGCGGTCCAGCGGCCAGCCGCTGACGATGGCGGCGACGTCGTCGACGTCCTTTTCATCCCTGCGGGTCGCGATGACCGCGTGCCGCAGGGCCTCGACGTCATCCAGCAGGTCCTGGCCGCCGTACTCGACCAGGACCTGCCCCAGCAGCGAGCTCAACAGGCGGACGTCGGCGCGCAGCGGATCGGGCATCTGCTGACGGGCGGAGTTTCGGGTCGACACGTCAATCAGCGTAGCCAGTCACCGTGCCCGGGCCGGAGTCCCGTCTCGCCTGCTGAGATCACCCCGGTCGGCCGGGCGACCCCGGCGGCTGGCTAGTCTGGCCGCATGGCCACGCAAGCCCCTGAGCCGCTGCCCGCGAACGAGATCGACATCCACACCACGGCGGGAAAGATCGCCGACCTGGAGCGACGCCGTTACGAGGCCGTACACGCCGGCTCGGCGCGCGCGGTCGAGAAGCAGCACGCCAAGGGCAAGATGACCGCCCGGGAGCGGATCGACGCCTTCCTCGACGAGGGGTCCTTCGTCGAGTTCGACGAGATGGCGCGGCACCGCGCGCACGGCTTCGGAGTGGAGAAGAACCGCCCGTACGGCGACGGCGTCGTCACCGGGTACGGCACCGTGGACGGCCGGCCCGTCGCGGTCTTCTCCCAGGACTTCACGGTCGCGGGCGGCTCGCTCGGCGAGGTGTTCGGCGAGAAGATCGTCAAGGTCATGGACCACGCGCTGACGACCGGCTGCCCGATGATCGGCATCAACGACTCGGGCGGCGCGCGCATCCAGGAGGGTGTCGTCGCGCTCGGCCTGTACGCCGAGATCTTCAAGCGCAACACCCACGCCTCGGGCGTGATCCCGCAGATCTCACTGATCATGGGCCCCGCCGCCGGCGGCGCGGTGTACTCGCCCGCGCTGACCGACTTCGTCGTCATGGTCGACCAGACCTCGCACATGTTCATCACGGGCCCGGACGTGATCAAGACGGTCACCGGTGAGGAGGTGACGTTCGAGGACCTCGGCGGCGCGCACTCGCACAACACCAAGTCCGGCGTGGCGCACTACCAGGCGACCGACGAGCAGGACGCCATCGAGTACGTCAAGGCGCTGCTGTCCTACCTGCCCTCCAACAACATGTCCGACGCTCCGGCGTACGACGTGGACGCTCCTTTGGAGGTCCTCGACGAGGACCTCGCGCTGGACACCCTCATCCCCGACTCTCCGAACCAGCCGTACGACATGCACACCGTGCTGGAGCACGTGCTGGACGACGGGGAGTTCCTGGAGGTACAGCCCCTGTTCGCGCCGAACATCGTGTGCGGCTTCGGCCGCGTCGAGGGCCGGTCGGTGGGCATCGTGGCCAACCAGCCCCAGCACTTCGCCGGCACACTCGACATCGACGCCTCGGAGAAGGCCGCTCGGTTCGTCCGCACCTGCGACGCCTTCAACGTGCCGGTGCTCACCTTCGTGGACGTTCCTGGGTTCCTGCCCGGCACCGACCAGGAGTGGAACGGCATCATCCGGCGCGGCGCCAAACTCCTGTACGCCTACGCCGAGGCGACCGTGCCGCTCGTCACGGTGATCACCCGCAAGGCGTACGGCGGGGCGTACGACGTCATGGGCTCCAAGCATCTGGGCGCCGACATCAACCTCGCCTGGCCGACGGCGCAGATCGCGGTGATGGGGGCGCAGGGCGCGGTCAACATCCTGTACCGGCGGGAGCTGGCCTCCGCCGACGACCCGGACACTCGCCGGGCCGACCTGGTCACCGAGTACGAGGACACGCTCGCCAACCCGTACATCGCGGCCGACCGCGGTTACGTGGACGCGGTGATCAAGCCGTCGGAGACGCGCGGCCAGATCGTGAAGGCCCTGCGCGCCCTCCGCGACAAGCGCAAGACGCTGCCGCCGAAGAAGCACGGGAACATCCCCCTGTGAGCGCCGGGCACGGAGGAGATGACGCGATGACGGAAGGGCCATTCCTCCAGGTCGTACGGGGAGATCCAACACCGGAGGAGATCGCGGCGCTGGTCACCGTACTGACCGCCCGCGCACGGGCGGCGGCGAAGCCGGGCCCCTCCCAGCGACGCTCGGCCTGGGCGGACCCGTCCCGGCGCCTGCGCCGCCCACTGCCGCACAGCCCGGGCAGCTGGCGCGACTCCGCCCTGCCCAGCTGAGCCCACCTCACCCAGCCACGCCCCGGCGTGGACCGCGACGCCCATTTCGCATCCGCATCTCGGGTGCGACGTACCCCCGTACCGCGCGTGTCTTCTCCTGGTCGGCGCGACACCTCCCTACCTCTTCGTGGTTATCCACTCACAACCGGTCGCCGAATGGATAGAGTCCGGCCTTTGTGGGGAGTTGCCGACGAGCGTCCGGCGGCAGGGTCACGATCGCCGTGCCGTTGGCCTTCGTTTCCCTGATGGCGGGGCTGGTCGGCGGGTGCCGCTCGCCGGTGCCGTTCCGCGGCCGGCCCGCGCCGGACGCGCCGGTCGCCGGTCTGGGCGCGCCGGTGCCGTACGTCCGGCCGCCGCATTCGCCGCCGCCCCTCGTGGACCAGCGCGGTCCCCTGCCCGCCACGCCGCCCGACATCTACGCCGCCACCCAGGCGGGCATGCTGAGCCCGGCCGCCCGTGGCCTGCCGCGCCGGGTGTACGTCCCGAACGCGAACGGCACCGGCGTGGACGTCGTCGACCCCAGCACCTACCGCGTGCTCCGGCACATCACGGTCGGCGGCGCGCCGCGGCAGATCGTGCCGTCGTGGGACCTGAAGACGCTGTGGGTGACCGAGCCGCGTGGTCTCGTGCCGATCAACTCCCGCACCGGTGTGCCGGGCCGCCTGGTCCCGGTCGCGGCGCCGTCCGACCTGTACTTCTCCCTCGACGGCCGCCAGGCCCTGGTGCTCGACTCACGACGCGGGCGGATCGAGATCCGCGACCCGCAGACGATGCGCCGCCGCCACACGCTGCGAGTGCCCTGCACGGGCCTGGGCAGCGCGGACTTCTCCGCTACCGGCGACACCCTGGTCGTGGGCTGCGCGAAACCCGGCCGCCTGGCGCGCGTCGATCTCACGCGGCGGAAGACGGCGGGCACCCTCACGCTCCCGGCCGGCTCCGACCCGCAGGACGTACGCCTGTCCCCGGACGGCGCGACCTTCTACGTCGCGGACGCCGGCCACGGAGGCGTCTGGCTGATCGACGCGGTCCGCTTCCGCAGGACCGGCTTCATCCGTACGGGCCGCGGCGCGCACGGCCTGTACCCCAGCCGCGACGCGACCGTCCTCTACGTCACCAACGGAGGCGAGCGGACGATCTCGCGGATCTCGTTCGCGCGCCGCCGCGCGATCGGCCGCTGGCGAGTGCCGGCGGCACCGGATACGGGAGGCGTGTCCGCCACGGGCCGGGTGCTGTGGTTCTCTGCCCCCGCGGCCGACGCGATCTACGCCGTGTCGACGCGGACCGGCCGCGTCCTCCGCAAGGTCACGGTCGGCCAAAGCCCGCAGGGCCTGTGCGTCCATCCCCAGCCCGGCCGCTTCTCGCTCGGCCACACCGGCAACTACCGCTGACCGCTCAGCCCGCGCCTCCCGCGGCCACGCCGCGCCACTGTGGGACCAGCTCCTCGACCAGGGCCTCGGTCTCGGGCTGCATCTGGTCGGTGTACGGGTCGCCCTCGACACGCTCACGCAGCTCTTCGACCACATCGCGGACCTGCGCCGCGTCGCCGGTGGCGTGCGTGGCCCGCAGCAGGTCGCGCCACAGCCCCTCGTCCCCCGTGGCGAGCCGCAGGCCTGCCCGTGCGGCCGCCACGGCACCGCGCGCGTCGCCCTCGTCGAGCCGCATCAGGACCAGCCGGTGCGCGACGTCGGCGACCCGTGCGGTCGCCTCGTACTCGAAGTCCTCGGTGGCCAGCCAGCCGTACCGACCGCGCTGGCGTCCGTCCATCAGAGGGCCGCGTACGAGCTCCAGCGCGTAGGTCATGTACGCCGTCTCGGAGGTGGGCTCGGCGGCGGACCGCCAGACCAGCCAGCGGAAGGTCTCCCAGTCGACGCGCACCTCCGAGCCCAGCCGGATGCGGCCGCGCTCGTCGTAGTACAGGTTGGGCCGGCCCCGTGAGTCGCGGCCCAGCCAGTCGGCGACGCGCGCGACGGTCGCGTCCCGGACGCTCGCCGACACCCCGCGCGGCCACACCGCGCCGCCGAGGACGGTCGGGTGCACGCCCTCGGGGTGCGTGGCCAGGTAGACCAGCACCTCGGTGCAGAGCGCGCGGCGGCTCTCGTCCAGGGGCTCGGGCGCGTCGATCTCGATCGTGCCGAGCAGCCGGATGTCGACGGCCGGCTGGGTCTCGCCGCCGGGCGGCGTGGCGGGGGGCTCGTCGTCCGGGCCGTCGTAGGAGTCGCGGTACGGCACGCCGTCGGTCCGTCCGGCGGTACGGAACAGCTCGACGACCGCCCGGTAGTGCGCCTCGGGGACGAGCTGGGCGTCGACGTCGAAGCCGAGCACGCCGGCCCGTAGCTGGGCGTCGGCGGTGACGTCCCAGGTCCATGTCGCCCCCGGCGTCTCACCGGCGACGAGATAGCCGGCCGCCATGCGCTGGCCGGTGCGGGCGAGCGCGACGAGCCGCTCGGCCTCCTCCGGCTCCGGCGGCTCGGCCATGATCAGGTAGTGCGGCATCCACGCCTCGCCGAACACCCCACGGCAGCGGCCGGTGAGCACGGAGTCGGTGCCGGAGGCGGCGAGCGCTTGGCGTACCTCCTCACTCCGGCCCTCCAGCTCGGGCAGCGCCTCGGCGAGCGACCCGACGACGCGGATCCGGTCCGGGGCGACCAGCGACAGCTCCTCGTCGAACCCGACCAGTGTGATCCGCATGTGGTCCGACCAGCGGTTGGTGGCCAGCTCGACGGCGACCGCGGCGAGCACCGCGCGGCGTACGTCATCCGGGCCGTGCAGGGCGATCAGGCCGTGTGCCGCCTCGAGGTCCACCAGGATGCGGCCGGTGTCGTTGGTGCCGATCGAGACAAGGCCGGGGTAGGGCGCGAGCACGTCGGCGAAGTCGGCGGTGGCCATCCCGTCGAGGGCCGTGGTGCTCAGCCGCCAGACCTGGCCGTTGTCGTACTCCTGCCAGGGCGCGGGCGGATTGCGGTCGGCCGGGGCGATCCACAGGTCGAGGCTGTCGGCGCCGAGGTGCACGCCGTACACGGTGGGAAGGGTGCGGTCGTCGGCGGCGAGGGCCTTCGACAGCTGCCGCAGGCCGAGGTCGAGCAGGCGCGTCGCCTCGGTGTCGGCTCCGATCCGCAGCGCGTGCTCGGCCAGCGCGGCGTCGCCGTCCGGCCGGGCGATCATCGTGCCGAACGCGCGCCGCCAGAGCTGCTCGCGCCGCCTGCGGCCGAGTCCGGCGAGCAGGCCCGCTGCCAGCAAGGACGCCACGGCGAGCTCCTGCGGCCAGCCGAACGCGGGCGCGTGGACCGGCGGCGCGGGCCGCCGAACCGGTGTCCTCTCGGCGGGTGGCTGGTGCGCGGGGGGCTCCTGAACCGGTGGCTGCCGCACCGGACCGTCCGGGGCGGGCACCTCCGGCCCCTCCTCGATCGGGGGGCGCCCGGCCTCCCGGTCGGCGCGGTCGTCCCGCGCCTCCTGCTGGGCGGCGTGCCGCGCGGCGTCGACCGCCTGATGCTCGGTGTTGACGGACCCCTCATGGTGGAGCCCGCCCGGCACCTCCGAGTGCGGGACGCCGTGCTCATGCCGCCCGTCGTGCGGGCCCTTATCGACGATCTCCACGTGGGTGGCGTCGGAGGGCATGTCGAGCACCCAGCCGGGACGGATCAGGCTGGCCATCGTGAGACGCGTGCCGTCGGGCTGCAGCTTGCCCTTGTTGAGCGAGTAGATCTCGCGGTAGCGCCGGCCGTCGCCCAGGCACTTCTCCGCGATCTCCCACAGGCTTTCGTGGTGCCGCCCGGCCGGCGGGCGGACGCGGTAGATCTTCCGTACGGCGTTCTTCTCCATCAGGGTGGGGTTGTCCTGAGCCTGCTGCGGCTGCTGCGCGACGGGCTCGGCCGCGCGCGCCGGTTCGCGGTGCTCGGACGGCGCCACGTGCTGCTGAATGTGGGTCGAACGCACCCCGGTGATCACCGGCATCACCGCGGTGGTCGCGGTGAACAGCAGCAACGCCGCGACGACCAGCCGGTGCGCGAGCGCCTGCGGACCACCGGCGAGCGGCACCCGGGCCGGTACGCCGACCCCGCGGACCCCGGCGTACGCCTCGACGAGCACGCAGGCGGCCAGCTGCACCCAGGCGAGCCACACGATGATGACCAGCACGTGCATCAGCGCGCCGGTGTCGAGCCGCTGGGTGAGCGTCTCGGTCGAGGGCAGCTTGTCGGGGATCGGCGAGCCGAAGAACGTCAGCAGGGCGAACGGCACCCCGAGGAGCAACGCGGCGAGCGCGCCGATCGCCAGCACGCCGGCAAGGACGTCGCCGCCGTTCCGGCCGCGGTCGATCCGCACCGGAGGCCGCTGTATGGAGCTCATCGGGTACGCGACGTCAAGGCGCCGGCAGTGTGACCGGGGGGAAGACGCCGCTCCCTCCTCGCAAAGTCGGTGACGGTCGGACGCCGATCTCGCAGCTGGCCGAGCAGCAGGCGTTCGGTGGTCTCACCCAGCCGGTGAACGGTCTCTTCGGCGGGCCGCCCACGCGTGACACGGGTCGGCAGGAGAACCTCCGTGAGCGCGGAAGGATCGGGGTCGTCCGACTCGCCCGGACCCAGCAGAACGCGGGCAAGACTCCGCCTGTCCGTGACCGGACCGAACCCCTCGACCTGCCGTACGCCGTCGGCGAGCAGGGCCGGGTGCCCGGCCCACAGGACCGGGAGGGCGTCGCCGGGCGGCCGGTGACCGCGCGGGGGGGCCGGCCGGGTGGCCGGTCGGCGAACCGCGAACCTCAACCTGTTCACTCCTCTGCGTAGGACCGGGTGGTGTCGCTCGGCGGCCGAGCGAGGGCGGATGTCAGATCCCCTCCTGTGGATGGGCCGATGCCGTTGAGGACATTGTCATGTCCGAGAAGCCGAAAGCGCTAAGCAGTTGGAACTTCACCCGGATCCGGACGGCGACGCGGGCGGACTGCCCGTCGGAGGTGTCGCACTGAATCGGGCCGGTCACCTCGTGATACGTCGCCGCGAGCAGCCGCGCCCGGCGGCACGGCTCATCGGAGGCGAGAATGCGCGCCTTGCCGGTCCGCCGCAGGTAGTTCTCGTCGATGTCGTCCGCGGCGGCGCGTGCCGCCTGTTCGGCGATGTCGGCGGCGCGCTGGCGGGCGTGGATGGTGAGGCCGCCGTCGACGAGCAGGCCGGCCAGCATCAGGACGAACAGGGCGAAGATCGACGTGAACACCGCCACCGTCCCCCGGTCACCACCCGGCCGCGTCACTCGATCCTCCTGAACGTGTCGATCGGTGCCGTCGCCGTACCGGTCATCGTCCTGGTCGCACTGAAGCCGATGAGCGACAGGCCGGACAGGTCGATCTCGCAGGAGACCTTCACCGACACCTGGCCGCCACGCCGCCACTCGCGGGAGTCGACCTCGGTGTTCGGTGGCCTGCGGCACCATCTCCGGCCGCTCAGGGTCTGCTCGGCGGCGCTGCCCGCGGCCGTTTTCGCGTCAGGTCGCGTACGCGCGAGGGAAGCGGCACGCGCGGCGTCCCGTGCGGCGCCCTCGACCTGGCTCTGTGCCTCGACGACCCGGCCCAGCCCGACCATCACCATCATGAAGGCCACGAGCAGCGGCGTCAGCAACGCCAGCTCGAGTGCCATCGTCCCCGCGTCCCGTCTCCGTCTCATGGCTACTCGCACGTGTGATCGCCCTGGATGTCGGGCCGGTAGCACTCGATCGGACCGCTGGAGTGCTCGCTGACGTGGAACGTGAAGAAGGGAACGACCGGGACGGCGTAACCGCCGACGGTGACTCCGCGTTCGCGTCGGTTCACGTCCTCCTCCGGGACCGCCTCGACCTTCGTCAGGAGCTGCGGACCGATCTTGTTGACGTACTGGACCCCTTCCGACTGCGCCGCCGACCGCCAGTCGCCCGTGCGCTGTTCGCGGGCGACCCGCGCGGCCGCCTGCGCGGCGGCGAGCGCGACGTGCCGAGCGTGGAAGACGAGGGCGAACTGGATGACGAACAGGATGACGAGCAGCAGGATCGGCGTCAGCAGGGCGAGCTCGAGCGTGTTCGCGCCCCGGTCACGCCGGCGCCCGGCCACCGACTCACCCCGCATCGAGATCACGTCCTAGTTGCCGGGACCGTTGTCCACGTTGATCTTGTTGGCGGCGGTCGTGACGCGCCGGTAGATCACCCAGCCCACAGTGATCGCGATGAGGGCGAGAATCCCGGTGATGATGGCCCACTCGATCGCCGACGCCCCGCGGGAGCGGTCGGTCTCATGACGCAACCGGTGGATGCGCGACTCGACGCATGATCGGACGTAGACCACGACAGGGTCGTTCATCGGATTCAGCCACTGCATGAAGCACCTCGCAGTTGGAAAGGGGGAACTGCCTGGTTGAGGACGCGCCATCAGGAAGCGATCACGCGCATCACCGCCGGATAGGCGAGGAAGATGAGAAAGCCCGCGCACAGCAGCAGTTGCGCCACGAGCATGGACTGGGAGCGTTCACCGGCCTTTCCTTCGATGTCGGACAGCTCCCGGCTGCGCATGCTGGCCGCGCGGGCGGCGAGCGACTGGCGCACCTTCGCCCCGTCGTCGGCCACCAGTGCGAGGGCGGCGGAAAGGTCGCGCAGCTCGTCGACGTTGACGTCCTCGCCGAGCCGCCCCAGCGCCTGCCAGGGGGTGATCCCGGTGATGCGGGCGTTCGACAACGCGTCGCGGATGCGGCGTACGGCCCAGCCGTCGCCCACGTTGGCTGCGGTCATCAGGGCCTCCGGAACTCCGCGGCCGCCGGCGAGGTTCATCGCGACGAGGTCGAGGAAGGCGCTGACCGCGTGCCGGAAGTCGCGCCGACGCGACGCCGCCTCCTGCCGCAGCTGCATGTCCGGCAGCAGGAAGAAGATCAGGGCGAAGAAGATGCCGAGCCACACCGGGACGCCGACCACGACGTGGAGCCCAAGGATCGCGAAGTAGGCGACGAGGATCGGGATGAAGACGATCGCGGCCGTGGAGAGCAGGAACTTCGTGGCGAGGAAGGTCTCAAAGGACCGGTCGAGCAGCGTCAGGTCGGCGCGTACGGACCGCTGCTGCCACCCCCGCGCCTCGTAGAACGCCGCCAGCGACCGGCCGACCCGCGCGCGCAACCCGGTGACCCGCTCGGCCGTGCTCCCGGCACGCCGGGACGGGTCAGCCTCGCCCTTCCGGCGGGCGGCGTCGAAGGCGGCCAGGCGTGCCGACAGGCCGGGGCGGGGCGGGAAGGTCGCCCGGAAGAGCAGGTACACGCCGAGCCCGAAGAAGGCGCCGGCCAGGAGCGCGGTGGTCATCGGCGGCCTCCCCGTCTGTCGGCCGCGTTGCCGCTGCCGTTGGCGGGCGTCTGCCCCTGCCAGCGAGCGACGGTCTCGGGCACCTCCGCCGGCACCCCCGGCTTGTCGGAGTCGCCCGAGGAGAGGAAGCGCTGCGGCGTCTCGTACCTGGCCAGGCGCCGCAGCCACACGAACCCGGCCGCGAACAGCCCGACCACGACCGCCAGGACGAGCTGGCCGGTGAACGTGCCGTACGTCGCGACGTACGCACGGTTGGCGACGGCGAGCAGGAGCGCGGTGCCCACCGAGACGCCAACGACGATCTGGACGCTGCGGCGGGTGGTGCGGCGGTCGGCCTCGACCCGGCGGCGCATGTCGAGCTCGGCCCGCGCGGAGGTGGAGAGCGCGCCGAGCATGTCGCGGAGGCCGGGGCCGCGCAGCCGCGCGTTGAGGATCAGTGCGGCGACGACCAGGTCGGCGGAGGCATCGTCGAGGTCGTCGCCGAACCTCCGCAGGGCGTCCGCGAGGGGCACCCGCGTGTGCATGCGGTCGACGAGCGACTGCACGTGCGTGTGGAGTACGGGCGCCACGGCGCGCAGCGACGACGGGATGGCCTGTTCGAGCCCGACCGCACCGGCGATGGTGTCGCGCAGCGACTCGGTCCACGCGGCGAGGGCCTCCAGGCGCGCCATCGACCGGCGTTCTTCGGCGGCACCGCCGCTGATGGTGTTCCAGGCGAGGACGAGCAGCGCGGCGCCGACGCCCGCGACCGGCCACCGCGTGATGACGAGCACGACCACCCCGACGACCACGGCCAGCGCGGAACGGGTCGTGAAGGTGCGGACGAGCTCTTCGCGGCTGCGCCCGGACGGCTTGCCGGGCCGTGGCCGTACGCCGCGTATCGCCACGATGAGCAGCAGCACACCGCCGCCGACCAGCGCTCCGGCGACGAGCGCGAACGCGAGGTCTCCCGTGAACGCCCCAGTCACCAGACCGCTCCGTGGGACGGGTCATAGCCGTACGGCATGAGCTCCTGGACGCAGGCGATGGGCGCCGCGGGCCGCGCGCCGCCGTCCGGCCACGGCTCGAAGATCTCGCTGGACAGGACCCTGCCGTCGCAGCCGGTGACCTCGCGGATGCTGGAGACGAACCGGCGCAGCCGCCCGCCCTGGATGTAGTCGTTGCGCTTCTCGATGAACACCACGAAGTCGATCGCACCTGCGATCAGCATGTGCGTGGCCTCGATCGGCAGCCGCTCGTCGGACTGCAGCGCGTAGGTCGCGATGCGGTTGAACACCTCCCACGAGGAGTTCGCGTGGATCGTCGACAGCGAGCCGTCGTTACCCTGGGTCATCGCGTTGAGCATCGTGACGATCTCGTCACCGAGGACCTCACCGACGATCACGCGCGAGGGGTTCATGCGCAGCGACCGGCGTACGAGGCCGGCCATCGTGATCGTGCCCTGGCCCTCAGAGTTGGGCAGGCGCTCCTCCAGGGCGACGACGTTCGGATGCAGCTCGGGGAACTGGTCGAGGCCCAGCTCGAGCGCGCGCTCGACGGTGATGAGCCGCTCGTTGCCCTGGATCTCATTGGCGATCGCCCGCAGCAGCGTGGTCTTCCCGGCGTTGGTCGCCCCGGCGATCATGATGTTCTTCCGCGCCGCCACCGCCGCGCGCAGGAACAGGCCGATCTCGGTCGTGATGGTGCCGTTGCCGATCAGGTCGGCGAGGAAGACCTTGCCGAGCCGCGCGCGCCGGATCGACAGCGCGGGCCGTACGGTGACGTCCATGACCGCCGACAGCCGTGACCCGTCGGGGAGCCGCAGGTCGAGCTGGGGATTGGCGGAGTCGAACGGCCGGCTGGACAGCCCGCTGTAGGCGGCCAGGATCTGGATCAGCTCGACGAGCTCTTCGTCGGACTCGGCGACGGGCTCGGCCATCACCTCGCGGCCGTCGGCGTACCCGATGAAGACCCGGTCGCAGCCGTTGACGTCGACGTTCTCGATCTCCGCATCCTCCAGCAGCGGCTGGAGCCGGCCGACCCCGAACAGCGCGGCGTGCACGCCCGCGGCGAGCTGCTCTTCCTCTTCCGCGTTGGGTGGCCGGCGCCCCGCACCGATCTCGGCGCGGGCGAACTCCTCCAGCACCTGGCCGATCAGGGCACGGGCGAACTGGCGTTCGTCCTCGGGGTTCATGGCGGCGATGCCGTTGGCGGCGTCGAGCCGCCGCTGGTCGGCGAGCCGGGATCCGACCTCCTGACGAAGGCGCTTAACGAGGCTGTGGTCCACTTGCCACTCCCTGCGCGTCGCGTTCCGCCCCCGGGACAGTCGCGACACGTGCCGCGAGATCGGCCGCGATCTGCCGCGCCGAGCGAATCAGCAGTGATCGGTCCAGACGCCCGCCCCACTGGCCCCTCAGCATTTCAGCACCCTTCGGATCCAGCGCGAAACCCCCGAGGACGGTCGCCGGCAATTTCGCGTTGGAAATGATGCGGGCGACCTCGGTGATCGAGGTCCGGTATTCACTCGGATCGGCGACGACCACGATGCCGATCGGAGTCGCCGCGTGACCACCGAGCTCACCTGACAGGGAATTGATACGTTCGCGCAGGTGGGCGACGTGCTCAAGCGTGGCGCGGGTGAACAGGACGATCATTGACGCTTCGCGCAGCAGATCGGTCACGGCGGATTCGGCGCCGAGGCGACCACAATCGGCCACCACATCGGTGCCGGGAAGATTGGCGAAAGCGCGGCCCAGAGGATTCCACAGCCAGGTGAGGCCCTGCGCCTGCTCGGCCCTGGCGAGGCCGACCAGCACGTCGAGCCCGCCGTCGAGCCGCTGGGTGTGCTCCCAGATCTGCTCGGCCCGCAGCCCACGCCGCGCGGTCGCGGCCAGGCTCAGCATGCCGCGGGCCGGGTTCAGCATGCCGCCGTCCTCACCGGGCAGCCGGTACACCAGGTCCCCGCCGGCCTGGTCGCATTCGGCCAGCAGAACCGGGCGGGGCCAGACCGCTCCCAGCGCGATCGCGGCGGTCGTGACGCCCGGAGCCCCCTTGTCGGCCGCGAGTACGACGAGCCCCATCAGGGCGTGCCCGTCGATCGGCCGCGCGGAGTCGCGTTCGGCTGATTGGTCGGCTGGCCCGTCGGCTGTTGTTGCGTGGGCGGCTGCTTGGGCGTCTGCGGGACCTTCTCACCCGCCGGCAGCAGCGCCACCGCGATGGCGCCGGCCGACGACGCCTGGGTCACCGCCGGCGCCTGCCCGACGGGGACCGTCACCGATACCGCGATCTGGTCGCTCTGGACGCTGTTGTCGCTCGGCCGCACGACGTCGTACACGGTGGCCGCCGGAGCGAGCACCGAGCCGGTCTGCGCGCCGCTCTGGCCGCCCTGGGCCGCGACGGCGTACAGCGCGACGCGGTCGCCCGGCTGGAGTCCGCCCGCGGGCAACTGGCCCGGCTTGAGCGCGAGGCCGACGACGACGCTGCCCTTGGCCACCGAGGAATCCGTGCTGATCATGCCGTTGGTGAGCAGCGCGCCCTTCACGAGCGTCACCGTCGCGAAGGTCTGGGTCACCTTGCCGCGGTCGGCCCAGGGGATGTAGTCGAGGCCGCCCGTCGCCGAGACCTGCACCTCCCGCAGCGCCGAGGCGGGGATCGGCTGACCCGCCGCGACCGGCTCGCCGACGCTGATGACGGGAACGCGCTGACTGCTCACCATCACGAGGTACGCGCTGATCAGCGCACCACCGACGATCAGCAGAACGGCCAACGCGGCCATGGCCGGCTTGCGCTCCCGCCGTGGGACGGGGATGCGCTGTCCGGCGGCCGCCCCGAGCGAGGGACGCCCGGAGGTATCGGTCTTGCGATCACTGCTCGTGGTCACAGGCTGCTCCGCCAATTCGGCTGATTGCGGACTGATTGCGTTTGACGGGACGCGGCGAACCATCGTTCCGCCCTTAACGCCGTGCGTCAATGCGACGACGACTGATTGTTTGCGCAGCAAGTGCCGCAACTTGTCAAGTGATCAAGGAACGACTCGGCCGAGCCGCTGCCAGCCACCTTCCACCCTCTCTATTCTGGTCCGGCAGGCTGGGGATGCGGAGGGGTGAATGCGAATCTCGCTCACGGCGCTGACCGATCAAGGTCCCCGTGACGTTGTGGTCAACGGCGATTCCGATATGACGATCGGAACCGTGGCGCGGTCACTTGTTGCCACATTGAACGCCGACGCCGTGAAAGAACCACTCGCGGAAGTCGTGCGCCTCCCGAGCGCGCGCTGGGTGGAAGATCCACCCCACCCGCTCTGGGCCGGCGGGCGCATGCTCGACCCATCGGCCCCGGCCGGGCGCCTGCTCCACGACGGCGCACTCGTGGCCGTTCACCAGGGCGGAGCCCCCGCGACCGTGCTGGCCGAGCCGACCGGCATCGCCGAGATCCGGATCAGCGGCGGACCGGCCGCCGGGTCCGTGCACCGCCTCGGGATCGGCCAGACCACCGTAGGCACCGCCTCTGACGTCGACGTACGCCTCGCCGACCCATCCGTACCCACGCACGCGCTCACGGTCTCGGTCGAGTCCAGGCGCGTGACCGTACGCGGCTCCGGCGCCCTGGACCAGACGCCGCTCGACGGCACGGTCGAATGGCCGCCCGGCGGCGTACTGGTGATCGGCTCGACCGTGCTCACGCTGACGCCGACCGCGTCGCCGGACGCCCACCTGTCGCCGCTCGAGGACGGCGGGCTCGCCTACAACCGGCCGCCGCGCATCCGCGCCCAGTCCGGCCCACGCCGGATCGAGGTGCCACAGGAGCCCGAAAAGGGCCAGCGCGAGCGACTGCGACTGCTCGGCTCGCTGCTGTTCGCCGCGACCGGCGTGATCATGGTCGTCTTCACCGGGCAGTGGTACTGGGCGCTGATGGCCCTCGCGTACCCCGTCATCCAGGTCGGCGAGTGGATCGCCGACCGGCTCTACGGCCGCAAGTCCTACAAGAAGGCGTTGAGGGAATACCGCGCGAAGAAGACGGAGTTCGACGGCGCGCTGGAGAGCCTGCGCCGCGCCGACCAGGCCGAATGGCGCGCCCTCGCACCGGACCCCGGAGAGATCCTGCTCACCGCCACCGGTCCACGCCGCCGCCTCTGGGAACGCCGCGCCGGCGATCCGGACACCCTTCATCTCAGAATTGGACTGGCCGACCTGCCCGCCCGCATCGAGCTGCGCCCGGGCCGCGGCGGTGGCGACGAGCCGGACATGCCCCCGGCACCCGTCGCCCACGCCGTACCCGTACCGCTGCCGTTGGCCGAGCTGGGCGTCATCGGCCTGTCCGGCCCCCGCGACCGCTCCCGCGCCCTGGCCCGCTGGCTGGTCGCCCAGGCGGCAGCCCTGCACAGCCCGCGCGACCTCTCCATCGTCGTCCTGTCGGCCGACCCTGCCGCCGGGGAGCACTGGAACTGGGTGCGCTGGCTGCCACACGGCGCCCCCCGCGAGGGCGAGGACTGCGTGGCCCTGATCGGCTCAGACCCCGACACGGTGGCCCGCCGCGTGACCGAGCTGGCAATCCACATCACCGAGAGACGTCGCTCCACCGAGCCGTCGTCAGCGTTCTTCGGCGCGGCCGATCGTGCGTCCGACGGGCCGTACAACATCCTGCTGGTCCTCGACGGTGCACGGCAGCTTCGCCGGGTCCCGGGCATGCCCCAGGTGCTGAGCGGCGGCCCTTCTGTCGGCCTGCACGCGATCTGCATCGACGACGACGAACGCCTCCTGCCCGAGGAGTGCACGGCCGTCGCGGTCTGGGACTGGGACCGCCCGACACACGTACGCCTGCGGGGGAATGGCCTGGACTCGGTCGGCCCGGTCCTGGCCGACCAGGTGACTCCCGGCTGGTGCGACCGCCTGGCCCGGGCGTTGGCTCCCGTACGGGATGTGTCCCGCGACGACGCGGAGTCGATGATCCCTGTGTCAGCCCGGCTGCTGGAGCTGCTCCGCATGCCGTCCCCGTCCGCCGCCCAGATCCAGTCGGTGTGGCAGGCAGGCGGCCGTACGACGGTCGTGCCCATCGGCGTGTCCGCGGACGGCGTCTTCTCGGTCGACCTGCGCGTTGACGGTCCACACGGTCTGATCGCGGGCACGACGGGCGCGGGCAAGTCGGAGCTGCTGCAGACCCTGATCGCGTCCCTGGCGGTCGCGAACCGCCCGGACGAGATGACGTTCGTCCTGATCGACTACAAGGGCGGCGCGGCCTTCGCCGACTGCGCCTCTCTGCCCCACGTGGTCGGGATGGTGACGGACCTGGATGGTCACCTGACGGAACGGGCGCTGGAGTCTTTGGGGGCCGAGCTACGGCGGCGTGAGTCCCTGCTGCTCCACGCGGGCGCCAAGGACATCGAGGACTACTGCGAGCTGTTCGACGCCGGCGACCGGCGAGCGTCCGTACGGGTGCCGCGGCTGGTCCTGGTCATCGACGAGTTCGCCGCGATGGTCGGCGAACTGCCGGACTTCGTCGAGGGCCTCGTGGACATCGGCCGCCGAGGCCGCTCGTTGGGAGTGCATCTGCTGCTCGCCACCCAACGCCCCGCGGGCGTGGTGACGGGTGACATCCGCGCGAACACCAACCTCCGCATCGCCCTGCGCGTGACGGACCCGGACGAGTCGTCCGATGTACTGGACGACCCTGCCGCCGCCCGGATCTCCAAGTCGACTCCGGGCCGGTCTTACGTACGGTCGGGCGCAGGGGCGCCGGTTGCCGTGCAAGCGGCCCGAATCGGCGGCCGACGCCCGGGTGGCGCGTCGTCCGTCCCGGCGCAGGTGCTACCGCTGCCGTGGGCACGCCTGGGCCGGCCGCTGATTCTTGCGTCGGCCGTCGAGGACGAGTCCTCAATGATCACGGACCTGAAGGTGCTGGTGACGGCGATCCGCGAGGCATGCGACCGGTCTAGCATCAACGAACAGACGCCACCGTGGCTGCCGCCGCTGCCCTCCGTGGTGACGCTGGACGACCTGCCGGCGGTGTTCGCGGAAGCCGACGACGTGCCGCCTCTGGCCTTCGGCCTGACGGACTTGCCATCTTCCCAGTCCCGGTCGGCACTGACGTTGGACCTGGTGCACGGAGGCCACCTGTACGTGGCAGGCTCGGCCCGCTCGGGCCGCTCTACGGTGCTGCGCACCCTCGCCGGTTCGCTGGCCTCCTCATGCTCACCGTCGGATGTCCATCTGTATGCGGTCGACTGCGGCGCGAACGCGCTCTTGCCCTTGGTGGCCCTACCCCACTGCGGCGCGGTGGTCGGCCGTGACCAAATCGAACGGATGGAGCGCCTGCTGGCTCGCCTGCACACGGAAGTGTCGCGACGGCAGCAGGTGCTGGCTGCAACCGGGTTCGCGTCATTGGCTGAACAGCGAGCGGCGGTGGCGCCGTCCGA